>NZ_CAZELG010000012.1:230282-240405 GCF_964512825.1 Tenacibaculum halocynthiae
GTCATATGTTTCTCCGCTATCTGCAAAATCTCCATCTTGATTCCAGTCAATCCATGCTATTGCATCAACTCTATAATTACCATCAGTATTTACTGATACTGTAAGGTTTACTGATGAAGATTGAGATACTGTAGTACTTAAGTTAGTAAAATCTTCATAACCTACATTTTTAGTTGGTCCATCTGCTTTATCAATAGATCCAAATACTACTCTTGTAACTCCTGTTGCATATGATGTGTTTCCACTAGATGCACAATAGTTTATTTGTACTGCTGTAGTTGTAAAGTTTACTGAAGCACTATAATTAGAGTTTCCTGATGAACACTTACTACGAACTTGAGCTTCATATTGTGTAGAAGCTGATAATCCACTTAAGGCTTTTGTTGTTCCAGATACTGCGCTTGTTGTCCATGAGCTAGTTCCAGCTTGACGGTATCTAACATCATACGTTGCTCCAGAAACTGCTGTCCAGTTTACTGTTGCTCCTGTTGCAGTAACTCCACTTGTTGAAACTCCTGTTGGTACTGTTGCATTACAAACTACTGGAGTACCTGTAATTCCTGTTACTATTAAAGAATAATTTTGACTACCTCCTGTTAAAGAACCTTTATGAGTTACTGTTATAGTATAGGTTCCTGAAGCTCCAGAAACATCAACTCTTTCAAAAGGATCAACATTATTATCTCTTTTTGCATTTGTAGTTGCACCTGTTAATTCATAAGGTAAATTAGTTGTTCCACCTTTAGTAACTCTTAAATCTAAATCATTTACTAAAACTGGTGTGGTAGAGTTTACAGTTGTATTAGCTGTACCTGGTCTATCTGTCCATGAAATTGATGCTAATAACGGGTTTGTTCCATCAGAATCAACAGTTATTGTATATGTTTGACCAGAAGTTAATGTTAACTCTTCTATTTTTGATTGATTTCCTTTCTGAGTAATTACTTGAGCTGCCTTTTTAGTATTTAACAATCCCCAACCAAAAACTGCATCAGGTCCAGAAGCTCCTGCATCATCAGCAGTATGTAAAGCTAAACCTTTAAGTGTTGCAGCTCTCATATAAGAACTATGTGTATTATTATTATGCTGTTGTAAAAGCAGTAATGAACCTGTTACATTAGGAGAAGCCATTGATGTACCAGTAATAGAATTATATGCAGTATCACTACTTTCATAAGTAGAATATACTCCAGTACCATTACCTGTAATATCTGGTTTTATTCTAAAATCATCAGTTGGCCCTTCACTACTTGAACTATTGATAGATACAGAAACTAAATTTCCACTAGCATCAACATTAGCATCTTGTGCATTTGCAACTACTAAGTTATTCTTAGATGTAGAATGTCCTGTTAATTTATCAAAACCAGAACCTCCAGTAGGATTGTTATTTGCTGTATTATCGTTACCATCGTTACCTGCTGCTACAACCATTAAATAATTTGGAGCATTAAACATTATCTCATCCCAAGCACGAGATTCTGTTATATACCCTCCAAAATAATGTTGAGGTAATAATACTTGCCCTGTATTCGGGTTTCTAACTCTATAACCGTATGAGTGATTAGAGATTAACATACCGTTAGCTGCTGCAGTTGTTGCTTCAGCTTTATCACTATTCCAATCATAACCAACAGCTTTAGCATGTGGAGCCATTCCTTTAGCATTAGCTTGTACTCCAGATGCTATAATAGTTCCTGTAACGTGAGCGGCGTGAAAGTTTTTTGTTGTAGTACCATCACCAATAGAGAAGCGGTTATTTCCTCCTGCTCCATCATATTCTTGGTGGGTAGTTCTTGCTAAACCACCATCCCAAACATGGGCTGTCATACCTTGACCCATTACATTCAATCCTAATGTTCCCCCTGAATGTAAGTGATTCGTTCTCGTTGATTTTGCTGCATCAACGTTAAAAGTTGTGTAGTAAATTGGCTTTCCGTCTACAACTCTTTGAAGTTCAACCATACTTCCATCTTTGGTTGTAAACTTAGTTTTCCAGCCATTTCTTTTTGCTAATCGTAAAGCTTGTTGTTTTTCATTTGAAGCATTTTCTTGAAATTTTTGCTTCATAACATTCAGTTTGGTTAAATCGTATTTACTACGAATTTTTTCAGCCTCACCTTTGTTTTGAGCTTGTAGTTGTGCTTGGAAACTTAATCCAATTAACGCACCTGTAACTACAAGACTTTTAAAGTACTTGTGTTTCATTTTTAGAAGGGTTTTAATTTAGTGTTTGGTTTTAATTTATTACTATTTATTTAAGGTAAATAATCTTAAATTCTTAGTTTTTTCATTAAAACAATGCCAAATATATAATTTTTTTTTTAACAAAAAAATAACAATTAAAAAAACACCTTAAATAACTTACTGAAAAACAACAAAAAACCCTGAGTTTTACTCAGGGTTTTATTCATATTAAATTAATATTATTTTAAATTTTTTACTTTTTTACCAATTTAGTTTTTAATTGTTTTTGACCATCATTTACTTCTAACATATAAATTCCAGAATTTAAACTTGAAACATCTAAATTTGTTGATGTTATTCTTCCAGATTTTACTACACTTCCTATAGTATTTACAATTCTATAAGTAATATTTTCTGCTTTTGAAGCAAACTTAACTTGAACAGTATTAATAGCTGGATTTGGGTATGTCATTAAATCTAAAACTCTTTCATTTGTAAGAGCATCTGCTTTAATTGTTGATGTTAAAGTATTAATAATTGAAGCACTAGCTGTAGTAATATTTACAGTATAATCTTCAACTTCCCCATCAGCAAAAGTTTCACATGCTGAAGAAGCTCCGTTGTATTTCATTGATACACGCATTCTTGTTGTTCCTAAGCTAGCTCCTGATGGTACATTTACGTTGTATGATAAATTCCCTGAACTTGTTGAATTTCCTGATGCTACTTTTTCACTTGATTCAAAAGTTCCATTCTGGTTATAATCAATCCATATTGTAAAAAACTCATTATAAGCTGTGCTTCTAAAACCTGCACTTACCACTAGTTGATTTGTACTTCCCTGAGCTACCGTTGCCGTTTTAGATGTGAAATCTCCATATCCACCATTTTTTCCAGTACTGTTAGTCATTCCTCCAAATGATACATAATCTATCCATTCATAAGTAACTCTATTCCCTTTAGAAGTACAGTAGCTTACTACTGTTCCTAAAGTAGTTACATTTACAACATTACTTGAACTTGACTCATTTGATGCTGCATCTTTTGCTTTTACTGAAAAAGTATATGCTGTATTTGCTGTTAATCCTGTTACATTATAGCTTGTTGCTGTTGTTGTTGATCCTATTTTTGTTGATCCTCTATATACATCATAGCCTGTTACTCCTACATTATCAGTTGATGCTGTCCATCCTAAACTTAAACTTGTTTGTGAAACACTTGAAGCAGCTAAACTACTTGGTGCACTTGGTGCTTGAGTATCTGCTTGTGCTGATCCTATCACTACTGTATAATCTTCTGTCTCTCCATAGTTGTATGATCCACATGCACTTGGAACTGCATTATAACGTAATATTACTCTCATTCGTGTTGCTCCTTCACTTGCTCCTGATGGTACTGTAAAAGAACCACTTACTGATGTATCTTTTGAAGCTGCTTTTGTCCAAACTGTTTCGCCTGAATCTGAAAAATCTCCATCTTTATTATAATCAATAAAAACTCCATAACCTTCATTGTAAACCGTTCCTGTCCATTTTGGCGTAATCGTAATACTATGAGAAGTTCCTTTTGCTAAATTGGTAGAGATAGAAGTGTGATCTGTATATCCATTTCCTCCTGTTGAAGTATTACTTATACTTCCTAATTCTACTTTTTGAATATATTCATCTGATACACTATTTCCTTTTGATGAACAATAATTAACTGGAGCTGTTCCAGTAGTTGTTACACTAACATTAGATGCTGCTCCATCTCCTCCTGATGAACATTTTGCTTTCACTACACATGTATAAGCTGTTCCTGCAGTTAAGCCAGTAATTACCTTAGATGTTCCATTAACTGTACTATCTGTTCCATTAACTGTTACTGTATAAGAGCTTGCTCCTGTAACTGCTGTCCATGTTAAAGTAAATCCATTATCATTAATACTAGAACCTGCAAAATTAGTAGGTGCTGCTAATGCACAAGATTCAACAAATGCATCTCCTACACCAACAGCATGCCAAGCATTAGTTACTGATTTTACCTCATCACTATTAGCTCCGTATAAATCTGTAGCTGCCGATATGGCACCATTTCTAGCATCCTCAAATTTAGAATTAGCAGATAAATAATTTACTTCTAAACGATAAGAAATTTTAGCTGCTTTAGTCATTCCAATACCTGTAACATTAAATGAATTATTAATGTCATTTGTTCCAGATCCACCTACAGTTAATAAATAAAACCAATAATTTAATACTCCTGAGTTTGTGTGTACACCACAATAATCATTTGATTGTGTTGGTGTTCCACAATTTGGTTCTTTCCAATAAGTTCCTCCATAAGTATCAGGTTGATTTCTTTCATTAGGGTTACTCATAGAACGTAAAGCTACTGCGCCAGTTCTTCTATCTATTTCATCACCTATTAACCAAACTGAAGCGCTTGGTGCACTATCATTACCATTTCCTTTTGCAAAATGCTCAACTGCAGCTCCCCAAATATCAGAAAACCCTTCATTTAATCCTCCAGATTCTCTTTGATAAGCTAAGTTTGCAGTATTTGAACAAACAGCGTGACCTATTTCATGAGCTGCAACATCAATAGATGTTAAAGCATCAAAATTACCATTTCCTTCACTTCCATTTGATGATCCATCACCATAAGTCATTACCGAACCATTCCAAAAAGCATTATCATAACCTAATCCACCTGCTACATTATCGTAATGTACATAACTATTTATTGCTGCTCCAGATCCGTTAAAACTATTTCTATTGTGTTTAGATTGAAAATAGTCATATGTTTTCTCAGCTCCCCAGTGAGCATCTAAAGCTGCATTATCTTTTGCTGCATTATCAAATTCTGCCGCTGTCCAATTATTATCAGCATCTGTAAAATTTGTTGATGGATAACTCGGTTGACCTCCACTATTATAAGTGTTAACTCCATTTCCTCTAGTATTATCTCTTAACGCATAACTACTACCAATTACCCTGGTAGTTATAGACTGTGTTCCACTATACCTAGTCGCTGCATTACCAGTAGCTAAAGTTTCAATAATTTTATCTTTTATACTATTATTTACAGTTCCTAAATTCTTTGAAGAATGTGCATGTTCATCTAAATGCTTAATTATTGCATTAAAAAACAAAACTTCCCCAGTATGAGCATCTATGTATAGATGACCTCTACTTAAAGGCTGTGTTGCATAGATATCAAATTTATATGCCAATCTTGCTTTATCTTTTCCTATAACTTCTCCTGGAAGTATTAACAATTCTCCCACTGGCTTTTTATAATTATCCATTGCTTTTGCTGCTTTAGGAGAATCCCAAAGGTATTTTTCAGCACCTGTATGACTTATAGCTCTATTAAAAGCTATTTCTTTAGATAATTTTGGAACTATATTCACACTACTTACATCATAAAGTTCTCCATTCATACTCTGTAAGTTCCCATTCTTTGCATGCGCCATGTAGGTAGCAAACTCAACCTTAATCCCTTTAAATTTTTGTTGATATTTATTATGCGTAAAACCTAATTCATCTTGCCTAGATTGTACTTTTATTAAATTATCTTCAGAAGATAATCTAAGCTTTTCTTTAATTAAAACTGGAGCTTTAGTTAAAGCAATTTTTGAAGAATTTTTAAATTTAATTTGTCTTGGTTTAGTGTTATCTTGAGCATTCATAGTGAACACACCAGGCAACAAAAAAGCCAAAAACATTGCGTTTTTAACGTAACTTTTTTTCATTTTTAGATGGGTTTAATTTAAAATTGTAAAAAAACCCTGAGAGAACCTCAGGGCTTAGTAGTTAGTTTTTACTTTTTAATAAATTTGGTTGTTAATGATTTTTGACCATCATTAACTTCTAGAATATAAACCCCAGAATTTAATTTCGAAACATTAAGAATAGAAGAGTTCAAATCACCAGATAAAACAACACTTCCTATAGTATTTGTTATTCTGTAAGTTGAATTTTCAGCTCTTGAAGCTAATTTTACTTGTACAAAATTTGTTGCAGGACTTGGATAAGCCATTAAATCCAAAACATTTTCATTTGTTAATGGTGCAACATTATCTAGAATTGTACCTCTACTTACGTTTGAAGTAATATTTACCGTATAATCTTCAACTTCACCATAAGAAAATGCTTCACAAGCGGTTTGAGCTGCGTTCCATTTCATAGATACACGCATTCTTGTTGTTCCTAAACTAGCTCCTGATGGTACATTTACGTTGTATGATAAATTCCCTGAACTTGTTGAGTTTCCTGATGCTACTTTTTCACTTGACTCAAAAGTTCCATTCTGGTTGTAATCAATCCATATTGAGTAATATTCATTATAGGCAGTACTTGTAAAGCCTGCACTTACTATCAATTGATTTGTACTTCCTTGTGCTACAGTTGCAGTTTTAGATGTAAAGTCACCATATCCACCATTTGCACCTGTAGTATTAGTCATTCCTCCAAATGATACATAATCAATCCACTCGTAATTTATATTGTTTCCTTTCGAAGCACAATAAGATACTGTGTTTGATAAAGTAGTTACATTTACAACATTACTTGAACTTGATTCATTTGAGGCTGCATCTTTTGCTTTTACTGAAAAAGTATATGCTGTATTTGCTGTTAAACCTGTTACATTATAGCTTGTTGCTGTTGTTGTTGATCCTATTTTTGTTGATCCTCTATAAACATCATAGCCTGTTACTCCTACATTATCAGTTGATGCTGTCCATCCTAAACTTAAACTTGTTTGTGAAACACTTGATGCAGCTAAACTACTTGGTGCACTTGGTGCTTGAGTATCTGCTTGTGCTGATCCTATCACTACTGTATAATCTTCTGTCTCTCCATAGTTGTATGATCCACATGCACTTGGAACTGCATTATAACGCAATATAACTCTCATTCGAGTTGCTCCTTCACTTGCTCCTGATGGTACTGTAAAAGAACCACTTACTGATGTATCTTTTGAAGCTGCTTTTGTCCAAACTGTTTCGCCTGAATCTGAAAAATCTCCATCTTTATTATAATCAATAAAAACTCCATAACCTTCATTGTAAACCGTTCCTGTCCATTTTGGCGTAATCGTAATACTATGAGAAGTTCCTTTTGCTAAATTGGTAGAGATAGAAGTGTGATCTGTATATCCATTTCCTCTTGTTGAAGTATTACTTATACTTCCTAATTCTACTTTTTGAATATATTCATCTGATACACTATTTCCTTTTGATGAACAATATGATATCGTTACTACAGGTGTTGTAAAGTTTACTGATGCACTATAAGCAGAGTTTCCAGACGTACATTTACTACGTACCTGAACTTCGTATTGAGTAGAAGCTGATAACCCACTTAAACTAGTTGAAGTACCAGTTACTGCATTCGTAGTCCAAGAACTTGTTCCTGTTTGACGGTATCTTACATCATAGGTAGCTCCAGACACTGCTGTCCAAGAAACTGACGCTCCAGAAGAAGTAACACTAGATGTACTAACACCAGTTGGTACAGTTGCAGTACAAGCGGTAGATCCTCCAGTTTTATCAGATAATGCTAACGAACGTCTAACTCCTCCAGCATCTAAAACAGCTCTCATTCTAGTCTTTTGACCTGCTGTATATAAATTCATACAAGCATCATCAGAATAATCCATATAGTTTTGTACCATATCTTCAGAACCACAAGAAGTATGACCAGTTACACATCCATAATTAGCTGCATCAGATTCAGGTGTATCAGATACGAAATCATCAGTACCACATGCTCCATCACCCCAAATATGGCGTAAGTTTAAGAAGTGTCCTACTTCGTGTGTGGTAGTTCTTCCTTTATCGAATTTAGCAGCTAAATAAAAACCAGTACCTTTATCCTTACTACCAAAATATTGTGGACTCATTACAACTCCATCAGTTGCAGCACTTCCTCCTGGGAATTGTGCATATCCAAGGATTCCTCCACCAATATTACATACCCACATATTTAAATACTCGGCAGTATTCCAAGGATTTACTCCTCCTTGAGATAACTTTTTCATTGCATCACTGGTTCCCCATGATGTTTTTGTAGATGATTTTCTTGTAATACCTGTTGTAGGGTTTCCATTTGGATCAACCTTCGCTAAATAAAACTCTATTTCTGTATCAGCAGCTTGAGACCACTTATTTGTTTTATCAGCATTTGTTCTTCTAAAATCTTCATTAAGAACATCAATTTGAGATTGGATTTGAGCAACACTAATGTTTTCTTGTGAATTACTATAAATTACATGTACTACTACTGGTAATTGAATAACATTACCTACTATTTTGTTTTTAGTGTTTTGCATTTCTTTTACTCTTTTTTGAGTAAAAGCTTCAATTTTTTGCATTCTTTCTTTTAATAATGGATCTTGAGATTGACGGTGTTCAAGATTTTCCATTGCATGGCAATTTCTTTTTTCTTGGGCGAAATTAGCACCCACAAAAAACAAGCACGTAAGTGCTAAAATAATTCTTCGTTTCATTTTAGAAGGGTTTGGTTTAAAGTTTGATTTATAACTAAAAATAGTTATTCAAGATATATAGCCTGTTGTAGTAGTAAGTTTTTACAAAACATTTTGATTATGTAGTAGTTATTGTTGTTGTTTTTTGTAAAAACTCTGTCAAATATATAATTTTTTTGTTAAAAAAAACAAAAAACCTCATTATTTAAACCATATAACTTACTTATACACAACAAAAAAGCCCTAGAGAACGTTCTCTAGGGCTTTTTATTATTAAGATCTATTGAATAAATCTTACTTTTTTATAAATTTAGTTCTTAATGATTTTTGACCATCATTAACTTCTAACATATAAATTCCTGAATTCAAGTTTGAAACATTTAAACTTCTAGACATCATTTTTCCTGATTTCACAACGCTTCCTATAGTGTTTATAACTCTATATGTAATGTTATCACTTTTTGATGCTACATTAACTTCAATGAAGTTAGTTGCTGGATTTGGATACGCCATTAAGCCTAAACCACTTTCACTTCTTAAAGTTTCAATATTACTTATACTAGTACCTTTACTTGTATTAGCTGTAATATTAACCGTATAATCTTCTACTTCACCATCTGCGAAAGTTTCACATGCTGTTGATGCTGCGTTATACTTCATAGAAACACGCATTCTTGTTTGTCCTAAACTAGCTGAAGACGGTATAGTTATGTTTGAAGATCTATTTGTTGAACTTGATGAGTTTCCTGAAGCTACTTTTTCACTCGCCTCAAAAGTTCCATTTTTATTATAATCAATCCAAATTGTAAAATACTCATTATAAGCTGTGCTTCTAAACCCAGCACTTACTATTAATTGGTTTGTACTTCCTTGTGCTACTGTTGCCACTTTAGATGTGAAATCTCCATATCCTCCGTTTGCTACAGTTGTATTAGTCATTCCTCCAAATGATACATAATCAATCCACTCGTAAGTAACTCTATTACCTTTTGATGCACAATAGTTAACTACAGTTCCTAAAGTAGTAACACTTGCTGTATTACTTGATGATGATACATTTCCTGCTGCATCTTTTGCTTTTACTGTAAATGAATATGCAGTATTTGCTGTTAATCCTGTTACATTATAGCTTGTTGCAGTTGTAGTTGATCCTATTTTTGTTGATCCTCTAAAAACGTCATATCCTGTTACTCCTACATTATCTGTTGAAGCTGTCCAGTTTAATGTTAATGTTGTTTGAGCTATACTTGCTGCTGCTAAACTACTTGGTGCACTTGGTGCTTGAGTATCTGCTACTGCTCCTTGTACATTTACTGTATAATCTTCTACTTCTCCATCAAAGTTTGTTTGACATGATGTTGGATTCGCATTATACCTTGCTGAAACTCTCATTCTTGTTGCTCCTACTTTTGCATTTGCTGGAACTGCTACTGCTTTAGTTGGTAATGCTCCGTTAGATACA
>NZ_CAZELG010000012.1:240410-350868 GCF_964512825.1 Tenacibaculum halocynthiae
ATCATATGTTTCTCCACTATCTGCAAAATCTCCATCTTGATTCCAATCTATCCATGCTATTGCATCAACTCTATAATTACCATCAGTATTTACTGATACTGTAAGGTTTACTGATGAAGATTGAGATACTGTAGTACTTAAATTAGTAAAGTTTTCATATCCAACATTTTTAGCTGGTCCATCAGCTTTATTAATAGACCCGAATACTACTCTTGTAACTCCTGTTGCATATGATGTATTTCCACTAGATGCACAATAGTTTATTTGTACTGCTGTAGTTGTAAAGTTTACTGAAGCACTATAACTAGAGTTTCCTGATGAACACTTGCTACGAACTTGAGCTTCATATTGTGTAGAAGCTGATAATCCACTTAATGTAGCTGATGTAGTTGATGATGCATTAGTTGTCCATGAACTAGTTCCAGCTTGACGGTATCTAACATCATACGTTGCTCCTGAAACTGCTGTCCAGTTTACTGTTGCTCCTGTTGCAGTAACTCCACTTGTTGAAACTCCTGTTGGTACTGTTGCATTACAAACACTTCCACTACCAAACTTATCAGATAACGCTAAACTACGTCTAGAACCACCTGCTTCTAATACAGCACGCATTCTATTTTTTTGTCCTAATGTAAATAAGTTCATACATGTATCATCCGAATAGTCCATATAATTTTGAACCATATCTTCAGAACCACAAGAAGTATGACCAGTTTTACAACCATAATTAGCTGCATCAGATTCTGGTGTATCAGATACAAAATCATCTGAACCACATGGTCCATCACCCCATATATGACGTAAGTTTAAAAAATGTCCAACCTCATGAGTTGTTGTTCTACCTCCATCAAATGGTGATTGCGCAGTACCAGTTGTACCAAAATACTGGTCAGCCATTACTACTCCATCAGTAGAAGCTGCTCCACCTGGAAATTGAGCAAATCCTAAAATTGTACCTGAACCTCTTGTTAATTTATCAACAATCCACATGTTAAGATATTCAGAAGTATTCCAAGGGTCAACTCCACCTCTAGATGATTTCTTCATATCATTACTAGTGCTCTGATTTTGAAGATCCCAAGTAGATTTACTAACTGAAGTTCTAGTAATACCTGTTGTAGGGTTACCATTAGGGTCAATAGTTGCTAATTTGAATTCAATTTGAGTATCAGCAGCTTGTGACCATTTATTAGTTCTATCTGAATTTGTTCTCCTAAAATCAGCATTCAACACATCTAATTGTGATTGAATTTGTGCCGTACTAATATTATTAGTTGAATTTGTATATAATATATGAACTACTACAGGTAGTGTAATTATTGATCCAGAAATTTTTCTCTTGGTATTGTTGTTCTCTTTGATTTTTCTTTGGGTGAATCTTTCAATTTCATCCATTCTTTTTTGTAATGTAGGGTCTTGTCTTTTTCTATTTTCCAAGTCTTCCATTGCATGGCAAGTTCTTTTCTGTTGGGCAAAGGTAGCTCCAGCAAAAAATACGCACATTAATAACAAAGTAATTTTTTGTCTCATATTAGAAGGGTTTTAAGTTAAATTATTAATTATTTTATTGTTTTTTACATAAAAATGTATAGAAAGTTCGGCAAATATATAAAATTTATAAAATAAAACAACAAACAGCCTCAATTCGATACATTATTCGTAAAATAAAATCTAATAAAAAAGGTTATTTTTACAAAAAACACCTATAAATGCTACATATTAAAAATTTATCTATTTCTTTTAAAACAAATGAAATTTTAAACAAAGTTTCATTTTCAATATATAAAAATGAAATTTTAGGTATTGTTGGAGAAAGTGGTAGTGGAAAATCTATTAGTTCACTAGCTATTATGGGTTTATTAACTAAAAACGCTACAGTTTCAGGAGAGGTTCTTTTTGAAAACAGAAACCTACTATCTCTTAAAGAAAATGAATTTCAAAAAATTAGAGGAAAGGAAATCGCTATGATTTTTCAAGAACCCATGAGTTCTTTAAACCCAACTTTATCTTGTGGTTTTCAAGTAGCAGAAATTTTACACCAACATAATTCTTTTACCAATAAAGAAATTAAGCAAGAAGTAATTAAATTATTCAAAAAAGTAAAACTACCAAGGCCAGAACAATTATATAATTCATATCCTCATGAAATTAGCGGAGGGCAAAAGCAACGAGTTATGATAGCCATGGCAATAGCATGTAAACCTAAAGTTTTAATTGCTGATGAACCTACAACAGCTCTTGATGTTACTGTTCAAAAAGAAATTATTTTACTATTAAAAGAACTTCAAGAAGAACATAAAATGAGCATTATTTTTATTTCTCATGATTTAGCTTTGGTTTCAGAAATTGCAGATAAAGTTGTTGTTATGTATAAAGGGAACATTGTTGAAAAAGGAACTGCTTCATCTGTTTTTTTAAATCCAAAAGAAAACTACACAAAAGCATTAATAAAATCAAAACCAACTATAGATAAACGGCTAAAAAAACTACCTACTATTAGTGGTTTTATCAATGGTACTGTTAAAAATACAGTGTATACTAATGAAGAACGAGAGTTATTTCATCAAAAAATATACAATCAAACTCCTTTATTAGAAATAATTGATTTAAAAAAAGAATTCATTACTAATGGCTCATGGTTCTCTAAGAAAAATAAAGTTGTAGCAGTAAATTCAGTTTCATTTAAAATCTATGAAGGAGAAACCTTAGGTTTAGTAGGAGAAAGTGGTTGTGGAAAAACAACCTTAGGTAGAACAATTTTACAACTAGAAAAAATAACCTCTGGACAAATAATTTACAAAGGAAATGATATTACAAAACTTTCAAAAAAGGACTTAAAAAGTCTAAGAAAAGAAATTCAAATTATATTTCAAGATCCTTTTTCTTCTTTAAACCCCAGAATTACTGTTGGAAAAGCTATTATAGAACCTATGATAGTTCATAATATTTTAACATCTAATAAGGAGCGTAAAGAATATGTTTTAAATCTTCTTAAAAAAGTAGGTTTAGAAGCCGATCATTTTCATCGTTATCCTCATGAGTTTTCTGGAGGTCAACGTCAAAGAATTGGAATTGCTCGCACTATCGCTTTACAACCCAAACTTATTATTTGTGATGAATCTGTATCTGCTTTAGATGTATCTGTTCAAGCACAAGTTCTTAATTTATTAAATCAATTAAAATCAGAATTTAATTTTACATATATCTTTATTTCTCATGATTTATCAATTGTAAAATATATGGCCGATCAATTAGTTGTTATGAATAAAGGGCTTATTGAAGAAATAAATGATGCCGATATTATTTACAACAACCCTAAAACAACGTATACAAAAACGTTAATTAAAGCAATTCCAAAAGGGTTATAACTTTTTTCAAAGATTATTTAATAGTATATTGCAGCATTAAAAAAGAAACATATGAAAATTATTGTTCCTATGGCAGGAATTGGGTCTAGATTACGACCTCATACTTTAACTATTCCTAAGCCATTGACTGTTATAGCTGGTAAACCTATTGTACAACGTTTAGTTGAAGATATTACTTCTGTTGTTAATCAACCTATTGAAGAAATAGCTTTTATTATTGGCCCAGCAGCAAAAGGTTTTCCTTCAAATACTAAAGATGAACTTTTAAAAATAGCCTCTAGTTTAGGAGCAAAAGGAAATGTATATGTACAAGAAGAAGCTTTAGGTACAGCACATGCAGTTCATTGTGCAAAAAATTCTTTAAGTGGACCTTGCGTTGTAGCTTTTGCTGACACTTTATTTAAAGCAGATTTTACATTAGATGCAAATGCAGATGGTGCTATTTGGGTAAAACAAGTAGAAGATCCTAGTGCTTTTGGTGTTGTAAAATTAAAAGAAGGTGTAATCTCTGACTTTGTAGAGAAACCAAAAGAATTTGTTTCTGATTTAGCGATTATTGGAATTTACTACTTTAAAGATGGTGATAAATTATTAAATGAAATTAATTATTTAATTGATAATGATATTAGACCTTCTGGAGAGTTTCAATTAACTGAAGTTTTAGAAAATTTAAAGCAAAAAGGAGCTCAGTTTATTCCTGGAAAAGTAGATGCTTGGATGGATTGTGGTAAAAAAAACCCAACAGTGGATACTAATAAACAAGTATTAACTTTTGAACAAGCTGATGGTAATAATTTAGTATCAAAAGACGTTATATTAGAAAATTCAGAAATTATACAACCTTGTTACATTGGAGAAAATGTAGTTTTAAAAAACACAAAAGTTGGACCTTATGTTTCTATAGGGGCTAATAGTGTAATTGAAGATTCTACTATTGTAAATTCATTAATTCAAACCAATGTTCAAATATCTAATGCTAATTTAGATAATGCTATGATTGGTAATCATGCAAAATATAATGGTAAATATACATCAGTAAGCATAGGTGATTATACAGAACTTACATAAAAAAAACTTTAAAATTTGGATTGAAAGTAAAATTAGTAAACATATTTTTTGTGCTTTTTTTACTTTCATTTTACTCCTCATTCCTTCTTCATTACTTTCTCAAGACAGTATTCCTTTAGCTGCTTCTGTTGATGAGCAAAAAAGTATTGATTTTCAAAAACATTTTTTTAAAGCAATCACTCATAAAGCCATTAACAACCATCAAAAAGCTATTGAAAGTTTAGATGAGTGTAATCAACTTATTCCAAATGATGTAAGTGTTCTTTTTGAGCTTTCTAAAAACTATCACAAGTTAAATAAATATATTGAAGCTGTTGAGTATGCTAATAAAGCGTTAGTTTTAAAACCAAATAATCTTTGGATTTCTGAGCATTTAGTTCAAGTGTACAGAAGAAATAATGCTTTAGATCAAGCTGTAGAAATACAAAAAAACATTTCAAAACAGCATCCTAAAAAAAAACAATATCTAGTCTATTTATACTTACAAAAAAACGATATTGATTCAGCTAAATCAGTTTTAGCTGAGCTTGAAGCTGCTAAATTATTATCTCCTAGACTTAGGCGAATAAAAAAAAGGTTGACCCATCCTAACAATACTAAAAATCAATTATCAAAAAATATTGATAATACTACCAAGGCTAACTATGAAAGTCAATTCAAAAAAAATAAATCTTTTTCTACATTAAAAACACTACTTACAAAGTTAGATTTAGAAAACAATTCTAAATTACTAGTGTATAGTAAAGAAGGTATAACACTCTTTCCTGCACAACCTTTAGTGTATTTAATGAATGCAAGAGCAAACAATAAAAGCAAAGAATATAAAAAAGCTATTGCTAGTTTACAAAATGGTATTGATTTTGTGATAGATAATCCTGTTATGCAAACTAACTTTTATAATGAGCTTATTAAATCCTATCAAGGTATTGGAGACACTAAAAATGCTAATAAGTATCGTAAAAAAATAAAAAAATAATTTTTCAAACCTATAAAAGAATGAAATTATTAAAATACATACTTGTTTTATTAGTTGTTTTTACTTCGTGTAAATCAAATAAGTCAATAACTACAACCAAAGTTGTAAAACAAATGTCAGCTAGAAGAGTTGCTAAAAAACACACAGCTGAAAATTTTGAAAAAAGAACTATTGACGCAAAGTTAAAAGTAAATTACAAAGACAATAAGGAGAATATAGGTTTTTCAGTAAGAATGAAAATAAAAAAAGATGAAGTAATTTGGTTAAAAGGAACTAAGTTTATTACTGTTTTTAAAGCTAAAATAACTCCTACAAAGGTTAGTTTTTATTCTCCTTATAAGAAGAATTATTTTGAAGGTGATTTTTCGATGTTAAAAAAATTACTTGGTACTGACATAAATTTTAAACAACTTCAAAACATGTTACTTGGTCAAGCAATATTTGATGTAAAATCACAGCGTCAGAACGTTGAAATCATCAAAAATTCGTATCAATTATCACCCAAAAAACAACCTAATTTGTTTGATGTATTTTTCTATATAAATCCATTACATTACAAATTAGATAAGCAATCATTAGTAAACGCTATTAAAAATCAACGCTTAGATATTTCATATCCTACTTATATGAATAAAGAAAACATTGTTTTTCCTAACAAAATAAACATCTTAGCAAAAGAAAGTTCTAAATTTACTAATATTAATATGACGGTACGATCTGTTAATTTTAATACTAATTTAAATGTTGATTTTTCAATTCCAAAAGGATATAAAGAAATACAGTTATAAATGAAAAAATCTCTTTTTTACATATCATTTTTATGTCTGCTTTTAACTAGTAGTTTTTCTTCTTATTCACAAACAAGAAAAGAACTTGAAAAACGACGTTTTAATATAAAAAAAGAAATTAAACAGGTAAATACTTTGCTTTTTAAAACAAAAAACAAAAAAAGTAATGCCTTAGATGATTTAAAAGACATCAATCAAAAAATCAGTATTAGAGAGCGTTTAATTGAAACAATTGAACTTGAAACTGAAACACTTGATAAAGAAATTGAAAAAAATAAAAAGCAATTAGTAAACTATAATGAGCAATTAGTTAAGCTTAAAAAAGATTATGCTGATATGGTTGTAAAAACACATAAAAGTAAATCTTTACAAAGTAAAACTATGTTTTTACTTTCTTCTCAAAGTTTTTACCAAGCCTATAAAAGGCTTAAATACATGGAGCAATACAATAATTTCAGAAAAAAACAAGGAGAAGAAATTATTGTAAAAACAAAAGATATAGAGAAGTTAAATGATTCTTTACTTACTAGAAAAAAAATCAAAAAACGTTTAGTTGGTGAGGAAAAAGAAAATAAAGAAGAAATTGAAAGTGATAAAGAAAATCAAGAGAAATTAATTTCGAAAATTAAAAAACAAGAAAAGAAATATAAAAGAGATCTTTTAAGAAAACAAAGAGAAGAAAAAAGAGTAGTAGCTAGAATTGATAAATTAATTAGAGATGCTATTGCTAGATCAAATAAAAAGAAGAAAAAAGGAACTAAAAAATCAACTGAATTTAGTTTAAATGCTGAAGAAAAAGTTTTACTTGCTAGCTTCGAGCAAAATAAAGGTAATTTACCTTGGCCTGTAAAAGGTATTATAACTAGAAAATATGGTGTTCAACCTCACCCTACATTTCCTGGAATAAAAATAAACAGTCCTGGATTGCATTTCGTAACAAAACAAAACTCAAATGCTAAAAGTATTTTTAATGGAAAAATACTGGTTGTTCAAAGGCATGCAGATGGAAGAAAATCAGTTTACGTTCAACATGGTAATTATATTTCTACGTATAACAATTTAGAAAAAGTATATGTAAAGAAGGGAGATGCCATTAAAACCGGTGACAAACTTGGTAAAATATTTACTGATAAAATAACAGGTAAAACTAAATTAAGTTTTGTTTTATATAAAAACACGAACCGTTTGAATCCTTCTGACTGGATACAATAAAAGTTTATAATCAAAAGAAGAAGTGAAAAACGCAGCATACTTTATCGTTATTACTATAGCTATTCTAGCAACATTAGTTATTGGAAAAGGAATTCTAATTCCTTTTATTTTTGCTTTAATTTTTTGGTTTTTAACAAGAGAAATACGAAAAACTATATATCGTATTCCATTAACTAAGAAATATATTCCTAAATGGCTATCTAATGTATTTGTTTTCACTTTAATCATACTTAGTTTTAGTTTTATTTCTGAAATAATAACAAATAGTATTACCACATTAACCTCATCATATCCAAAATACGAACCTAATATTGATGCTATCATTACTAAAGTTGATAGTTATTTTCATGTTGATATTATTAAATCTGTAAAAGGTTTTATTGGAAAATTTAATTATGGATCTATTTTAGGTGATATTGCAAATGGTATCAGTAGTATTTTAGGTGATACTTTTATGATAATAATTTATGCCTTATTTATATTTTTAGAAGAATCTAGCTTAAAAAAGAAATTGCATAAAATGTTTCTTAACGACGAGGAAAATTATAATAATATGCAAACCATGTTAAGTAAGATAGAAGAGTCTATTTCAAACTATTTACGCTTAAAAACATATGTGAGCTTACTTACAGGTATTCTAAGTTATATTGTTTTACTTTTAGTAGGTGTTGATAGCGCACCCTTTTGGGCATTTTTAATATTCTTATTAAACTATATACCAACTATAGGATCTTTAATTGGTACGGTTTTTCCTGCCATATTTTCCTTATTACAATTTGGGGAGTTAACACCTTTTTTAATTGTTTTATTTGCCGTAGGAAGTATTCAAGTAATTGTTGGTAATTTTATAGAACCTAAACTTTTTGGAAAATCATTAAACTTAAGTCCTCTAGTAACTATAATATCACTTGCTGTTTGGGGTAAAATATGGGGTATTACAGGTATGGTGTTAAGTGTACCCATAACAGTAATCATGATTATTATATTTTCACAATTCGAAAAAACAAAATCAGTTGCTATTATTTTATCTGAAAATGGTGATATAGAAGAAATTTAATCAAAAGGTTAATTTCTTTTATACATTTTTAAAACGTTTTAAAGCCTTTTAAGACGTAAACAACGCTTTTAACTCTGTAGCGTTCTTTGGTTCCATTTTACCTGCTAAAACCAAGCTTAATTGCTTTCTACGTAAAGCGCCATCATAACGTTTTTGTTCTAATTCTGTTTCTGGTTCAATTTGTGGAATTGGTACAGGCTTTCCAGTTTCATCAACAGCAACAAATGTATATATACCTTCATTTACCTTTGTTTTCTCTCCAGATTGACGGTCTTCTATCCATACATCAACATAAACTTCCATTGATGATTTAAAAGCACGTGAAACCTTTGCTTCAATAGTAACAACACTACCAACAGGAACAGACTTTGTAAAAGCAACATGATTTACTGTAGCAGTTACCACAATTCTTCTAGAATGACGACGAGCAGCAATACTACACGCTCTATCCATGCGTGCTAATAATTCACCTCCAAAAAGATTATCTAAATAATTTGTTTCTCCAGGTAAAACTAAATCCGTAAGTGTAGTTAACGATTCTCTAGGTGCTTTTGCTCTCATCTTATAAGTTTGATGCAAAGATATACATAATGCAACAAAATAAAAGAGCTAAAAAAAGATATAAAAAAGACTATTTTTCTAATAGCCACGCATCTTCAGAAACAGTTTCTTTTATGCGTAATAATTCCTTACGAGCCAATTCTTTAGTTTTATAACCATCAAATGCTACTTGCGTTAATCCCCAAGAGTTTTTACCAAGAATTTTTGCATCAAACCCTTGTTTTTTTAATTCTTCAACCTTTTTAACAGCATTTTCTTCTACTTGAAATGCACCTGCAACAATATAAAAGTTTATTCCTTCTTCTTTTGTTACATTTAAATTTATTGTAGGTAATGGACTATCTATTACAAAAGTTGCTGATTGTATTTTTTTCTCTAAAGATTTTTCTTGACTAGCTAGCATTTTTTGTTGCTGTTTATTTTGAACTCCATTCCATCCAGTATAAATAACCCCAACAACTGCCGCTGCAACTGCCGCTCTTTTAACAAAAATAGGAATCACTTTTTTAGTTTCATCTTCCTCTAATGAAGGTAATGTTTTAACCTCTTCATTGAATCGTTTAATTTCTTTGGATTCAGTCTCTGATAAACCAAAAGATTCTACTAAAAAGTTGCTATTATTATTAGGTTCAAAAATTAACTGCTTATCTTCATTTAAAGTAAGCGTACCAACTTTATCAACCTTAACAAGTGAAGTTTCTAATTGTTCCTTCCATTTAGTAACTTCAATTGAAATTTTCTCAGTAGCTTTTTCAAAAGAAATTTTTTCTACCGAAGCAATATGGTTTGCCAATAAACCATCATTATGTTGTAAATACGCATTAAGTGTTAATTTCTTTTTAGGCGGATAAAAAGTACTTGTAGAAGCATTTATTTTTGCACCAATTTTATTGGTTACGAACCCTCCAAAATTAGGAACAATTACGCAGTCGTATCTATATAATAATTCGTTTATGTAGTTGGCTAATGTCATAAAAACAAAACTAGTAATTTTAATAGTTGTTTCTATTTTTTTATTAGAATACTTATTAACACTTTTTTTGTATATTGATACTCAATTTTTTGCGCTATGAAAAAAGAAAAATTACTGGCCATTCTTAGGCTACAGGCTACAAAAAACGTAGGAGATATTGTTGCGAAAAAACTTATTTCTGCTACAGGTAGCCCAGAACAAGTATATAAAGAGTCTCCTAAATCACTTGCAAAAATACCTGGAATTGGTTCGCATATTTTGCAGCATTTATTTGACAAAAAAACATTGTATAAAGCTGAAAAAGAACTCTGCTTTTTAGATAATAATAACTACTCATTTTCATACTTTTTTGACAATGATTATCCTAATAATTTAAAACAATGTATTGATGCTCCTATTTTAATTTTTAATGATGGAAACATAGACCTCAACAATTCTAAAATTTTAGCAATTGTGGGCACACGAAATATTACTTCCTATGGAAGAGAATTTTGTGTTGAACTTATAAAAGACTTAACACAATACAATCCAATAATTGTAAGTGGTTTTGCGTATGGTGTTGATATTTGCGCTCATAAAAACGCTATTAAAAACAACTTACAAACCATTGCTGTTTTAGCTCATGGATTAGAAGAAATATATCCAAAAACTCATAAAAAACATATTCATTCAGTAAATAAAAATGGAGGATTTATAACAGAGTTTTGGCATGATGAACAACCTGTTAGAGAAAATTTTTTAAAAAGAAATCGTATTGTAGCTGGGTTATCACAAGCTACTATAGTTATTGAATCGGCTAAAAAAGGAGGTTCATTAGTTACAGCAGATATTGCAAATTCATATAACCGAGATGTTTTTGCTTTAGCAGGAAGAGCAACCGACGTTTTTAGTACTGGTTGTAATGATCTTATTAAATCTAACAAAGCACATTTACTAACTTCAGCCAACGATATTGCTAAAATGCTTAATTGGGACTTACAACCATCATCTGCACCAAAACAAATTGAACTGTTTGTAAACTTAAATGAAAAAGAACAAAAAGTATATGACTATCTTACTATAAGAGGAAAACAATTATTAGATATTATAGCTTTAGATTGTGACATTCCTGTTTATCAATTATCTTCTATTCTTATCCAAATGGAATTAAAAAATGTTATTACCCCTTTACCTGGTAAAATGTTTGAGGTTTAATAAACTATTCTTTTAAAAAAAAGAGCCTAATTATAGGCTCTTTTTTTTAATTTAAGTTAATCAAATTAAGGTTTTCATCAACTGCTCCTATAAAGGTTTTAACTAAAGATAAGTTACCGATACCAGCAACTTCTTCAGTAGTATTATAACCTGAGACGAAGAAAATTTTATTGTCATATTCAATTAAATTTGGTGTAAAATCTCCTTTAAATTTAAATGACTTTAACTCAACTCCATCATTTGAATACTTTCTAATAAATTCATCTTCTGTAATTATAAATCCATCATTTACAACTATCAATGATTGTATTCTGGAAGTGTAATACCCCGAAAAATTGACCTTCTTTAATTCTTTTCCTTCTTTAGTAATAATCCTAAGTTCACTATGACTATAAGCTACGTAATTACCATTATTTAATTTCTTTAAATTGAAAACACCACTTAAATCATTATTTGTTTTAACGACCCCACCTAATTCAGTATCATAAGTTTTATGGCTTAAGAACTCTAATTTATCATTAAAAAATAATATTATAGGTTTATAATTTTTAAAAGTTGAAAAATCAATTGGTTCTGTTTGCCCACCAAAAGCTATATACCCAGTACTAGTTTTTAACATAGCACCTATAAAACCTTGCTTTATTTGATTATATATCTTTCTTTCTATAAACTTACCTTCTTTATCTCTAATTTCAATTGTAGGGTTATGATAATCTTTATCTCTGTACGAACCATAGTATAAAAATTGATCTGATTTTTTCATAAAACCATAATAAGCTTTATAAGAAAAATTTTCGTTTTTTAAGCTATTCCAAGTAGCATCTAATAAAACCTCTTTTCCACCATTTCTATCACTTAATGTTCTTGAAAAAACAATGTTTTTAGTTGAGTTTTCTAAAAAATTTACAAAAGCTCTACTTGCATTGTAATA
Source organism: Tenacibaculum halocynthiae (assembly GCF_964512825.1). NCBI lineage: Bacteria > Pseudomonadati > Bacteroidota > Flavobacteriia > Flavobacteriales > Flavobacteriaceae > Tenacibaculum > Tenacibaculum halocynthiae. The sequence continues at coordinate 252,539 of NZ_CAZELG010000012.1, forward strand.
CTTATCAGCAATATATTTTTTAGTAAATTTTTTAGTAGCAAAATCAAACTCCACAAAATTAAACACGTTTTTTGAAGAATTAGAAGCAAAATTAGTATGCCTCTCTATATAATACAGTTTACTATTATACACTCCTGAGTTTATTGGAAAAAAGTTATCTCCAAGAAAAGAAGGCACTTCTACATAACTACTTTTTACGTTTGTTACTGTTATATTAATTGTTTTTTTTAAAAACTCCCCTTTACTGTTTTTTACAGTTAGAGTTACTTTTTTTTCACCGTCATTATCAAATAATAATACAGGATTTTTTTCTGTTGTTGTTTTCTTATAATCATACTCAAAAAGATATGAAACTGCATTTTTTGAACAGTTTGTAATAGTAACTGGTTCATTCACTTTAACAACCATTTTATCAACTTCAAAACAAACAGTAAGCTTAGTATCTATAACATCTTCTGAACTACATGATGTCAAAACAACAAATATTAGTATTAAATTAAAAAATCTCTTTTTCATTTTTATTGTTTATAATTAAAAAAAGGCAAAACTAATATTAATTTATCTATTTTTGAGAAAAACCCATCTATGTCTTCTGAAGAAAAATTAATGTCGCAAAAAAAACCTGCGTTTCCTGTAACTAATCAATTAAACAATTACTTAATTGAGCATAGTAGGAACATTAAAATTCCCATTTTTTATGATGACTTATTACGTTTTCAAGGATCTATTGTGGTTTATGATAAAAACGATGAAGACACCTTATGGGTACGTACGTATTATTCAGAATTTGAACGTCAAGAGATAGATTTAAGCCTAAAAAAAGTATATACTATTTTACATTCAAATGGTAATGATGATACCATTCCTTATTTAAATGTCGATGCTATTGATTATTGCACCTTTGGTAATTCAAAACCTTTTAGAGTAAAAATTCGTAATGTTTTAAATGATAACTATACTTATTTTTATGTAAAAAAAACTGATGCTTCTAGAATATATGGATTAGAATTAGAACATATTTTATCTCCCTATAATCTTAATTTTTTGGTATATAAAGACACTTTAATTGAAGAACATATTGCTGGAATACCTGGTGATGATTTTATTAAAGATTTTTTACCTAAATGTACTGAGTCTGAAAAAGCTCAAATAGCTAAAGAGTTTGTAAAGTTTAATGAACGTTGTATGATTCGTTTATTGGGCGATATGCGTTCTTATAATTATGTAATTGTTCCTACTCATGATTTTGACCATGTAGTTTATAAAATTAGGGCTATTGATTTTGACCAACAATGCTTTGAGGGTAAATTTAAAGTATATTATCCTCAGTTTTTCAAAGAAAACTTCCCTATGGTAACCCTAGTAGGTCAAAAACTACAAGAAGCTTCTATTAATCAATACAAAATAGAAGAAAGATCTATTGTTGCTAAACGTATTCTAAGTTCTGAAACTAGAATTCAAGAACTAGTTTCTTGTATGAAAAATGATATAGTTTCTACTGAAAAAAACGTGAAAATATTAAAACAACAAATTTTCGATTTCACCAAAGATGTTCTTTTTAAAAAGAACTCAAGTATGGGAGAAATATTAGAAACCGCATTACAATTTGTAAAACGTAACTATGAGAACATGAGAGTTTCTTAATTTATTTTATTAAAATATCGCTTCCAGAATAATTAGAATTTAACTCTCTCCAATGACGAATTCTAGGGATGTTTATTGAATTGATCATATATTTTCCCTCAAAAATTAATCGTTCACCTTTTTCTGGGTTATTTGGAAAAATCATTTCCAAACCTAGTATTTTGAAGTTTTCTTTTGCTACATATAATATCCAATGTTTTGAAAATAGCTCTTTGTGTAATTCTATAGATAGTTTATAACTTTTTGTAGAATTAAAAAGGGTTTCTTCTACAGAGTCTATTTGTTTAATTTCAGAAGGCAATGACATTGGTAAGCCTAAAAGGGTTTTATAAAATCGATGATACCCTTTATTTCTCGTAGGTTCTAATCTATATTTTTTTACTAAAACAGAATCTGTAATTATTTTTCCATCAAGAAAAGTAATAGAACTTTTTTTATTTATTCTATGAATTGAAACATGTTTATTTCTATTACGTTGTAATTCAAAAAAATCAGAGGCATTATTTAACTCAACAATCGAGTATCTATATGGATTTCTTATTCTTGGCTCTTGAATATGTACTTTAAAATGAGAAGTTTCCCATTCATTTTTAGGATCATGAAACTGAATACTCTTCTTTAAAATAGTTTCTTTGTTAATGATAGCTTCTTTTTTATTACAACTACCAAAAACAACTACCATTGTTAGTATTGTTAAATATCTAATTAAAAACATTTTATAAAGTACGATACTATTTTATAAACATCCTAATAAAACATTATTAAAACAACTAAAAAACGTGTTTGAGGTATCAAACACGTTTTTTAACTTATTAAAATTTATTTTCCTTAGTTTTTGTACACTAACCCTAAAGAGAAACCTCTTTCATTTCCAAAATTTCGTCCATCCAAATTAAATCCATATCCAGCAGAAAAACCAAAATTGTGTTTAAAAACTGGAACATATACATCAAAAGAAAAGTTAGTATAATCAACCTCTGTTTGCGATAAAGCAAGAGGCCCTCCGTTAGCTCCAAACTCAGCAGATCCAATATCATAACCTGATGTAGCATCTTGAATACCTAACTTTGCATGTGCATATATCCACTCGTTATAATAACCAAGTTTTACACTATACAATAATGCATTAGGGATTGTAAAGTCAGAATTACTTCTAATACTATATCCTGATTGTAATTCAGCAAATAAATTAAAGTTTGTTGTGTATTGAGCAACAACTAAACCATCAATAGCAGTTGCTTTATTTCCTACTGATAAAATACCGTTTCCTTCATAATTACTAAGAGGAAAACTAATTCCAGTGGAACCACCAAAAGAAAATTTACCACCATCATCAAAGTTTTTTTCAAATAATCTTGCTTTTAAAAAAAGAGATAAATCTTGAATACCACTTACCTTACTTTTTTGATGAACAGGATCTACATTACCTTCACCACTTTTTACTGAGATGTATGGAAAAGAAGCAATGGCAGATAGCCAATTATTTATTCCGTACTCTCCATAAACACTTACAATTGACGAAGAAATCTCTCCTAAATTAGCTGGATTAGTGTCGGTTAAAGTAGCTCCACGATAAAACTTATCGTAACTTTTATTAGAGTAACTCATAGCAATAGTAAAGCTGTTTTTTTGAGGATAAAATCCACTAATTGGAGTTTGAGCTTTTGCTACAAATGAAAAGCACAAAAGCATAGCTGACCCAAAGAAGGTAGTTTTTAATTTTAGCATGATAGGTAGTTTTTAGTTGTATCGTTAGACGAAACTAAAAAACAGCCCTTACAAAATAATTTAATCCCTATTATCCAATAGCTTATAAGTTACTTTCTCTTACTCCTTATACTTTCAATAACAACAGTAGCTAAAATTAAACTACCTCCTATAAAGGTATTGATAGTAGGCATCTCTTTTAAGAAGAAAAAAGCCAATATAATACCAAATATAGGTTGTACACTACTTATAATACTTGCAGTTGATGCTGAAAAAAACTGTAACGAATGTACCATTAAACTATGACCAATAGCGGTTGTTAGCAATGCTAACAATAATAAATATGGCCATTGAGTTTGAAAACCTGAAATATCCATAAAAAACAATACTGGCAGTAAACATATTGTTATTATTAGTGTTTGATAAAACATTAACATTACTCCATTGTATTGAAGTACGTATTGCTTTAAAATTAGCAATCTTATTGAATAACACAGGGCCGACAATAATCCAAACAAAATGCCTTGTGCATTTGAATTTTCGAGATTAAAATCTGGCGATAAAATATACAAACCAGCCAAAACTAAAACCCCTAAAACAAGGTAAATAGGATTAAATTTTATTTTAAAAAACAAAGGTTCTAAAAAAGCAATCATAACCGGAAATGTATATAAAGACAACATTCCAATGGCAACATTTGATAATTTTAAAGCATAAAAATAGGTAATCCAGTGTGCAGCCATAAAAACACCACCAACAATAAATGGTCCATAATGTTTGGATGATTTTATGCGAATATCTATTTTTTTGTATTTACAAAACACAAATAAAAATACCATAGCAAAAGATGAACGAAACCATATAATTACTTCTGAAGGCATAGCAATATACCTACCTAAAACACCAGAAGTACTTATAAAAAGTGTGGCTAATAATAATCCTAAAATATTTTTAATGTGATTGTTTTGCATTGGTGCTTTGTTTTCGCCTATTAAATAAGTTCAGTGCAATATATAAAATAGCAGGAATACCAATCCAAATAAGTTCACTATAAATAACTCTTAACCCCCATTTACTAAAAAATTTACTAGCTCCAATTGGGGAAACTTGAATTGGTCTCCATGAAAAAAAGTAACGTGTATTATCAAAAGGAGAAAATAAGGCTACTCCTAGCCCACCATTAGTTAAGGCATCTAATATAGCATGAGACATCGTACAAAGTGTAAAAAAAAGTATATATAACACTCCCTTTTTAGTCAAAAAATGTTTTCTGTAAAAGAGAAATGTAATAACTCCTCCTAGTAAAATTGAGAATACAAAAGAATGAGAAAAGCCTCGATGCCCCCAAAAGCTTTCATACTTAATACCAAAACTAAATCCCATTACATCAGCATCAGGTAAAATGGCACAAATAATGCCTAATATCCAAAACTTTTTATTTTGAATGGTTTTTGAAAAGCTAGTTCCTAAAGCTACAGCCGTTAGTGCATGTCCAAATATTGATGCCATATTAGTGAAAGTTACATTTTAGTGAAAAACATTAAAGAAAACAATCCTATACCTATATAAATAGCTCCAATAACGTAACTTTGAGTATTTGGCTTAAAAAAATCTCTTTTAAAATACTTTATAAATTTAGTATATATTGATACTACAAAAATTCCCCAAAGTATTGCTATTAATATAAAAATTAATCCCAGAAATAATATTTGGGACGCTTCTCCCTTTTTAGAAATTGTTATAAACTGAGGTAGAAAAACGATAAAAAACAAAATAGATTTAGGGTTAAAAAAACTAATAATAAGACCGCCAAAAAACACATTCTTTGATGGCTCTTTTGTCTTTTTTTTCTTCTTTGAAATCCCTTTAGTTTTAAGTATCTTATTCATTCCCAAAATTATTAAATAAAACACACCTCCATATTTTAGTATAGTAAACCCAAATCTAGAATGGATTAAAATTTCTGAAAACCCTATGGTTATCGCAACAACATGAATAAATGTTCCAGCTTCAATACCCAATACAGATAATATTCCAGCTTTATATCCTTTTTCTACTGTTCGTGCTATAATATAAACAATAGCTGGTCCAGGTGTAATTATTAAAAAAATAGAAGCTATAATAAATAGTAAAACATTTGTTAGATCGGGTATTGTCATTTTTTTGATTTTTTTATCAAAAGTAGCCCCGATTAAACAACAAAACCTTAATCTGTATTAAGGTTTTGTTGTTTCATTTTTATTACGAAGTGAACTCAAAAACTCTGGACTTACCCCTAAATAAGAGGCTATTTGCCTTTGTGATAACCTCAACTCAATTTTTGGGTAATCACTTAAAAAGTCATTATATCTTTCTTTAGCTGAACAAGAAAGACTTTGTTTTATTCTTCTCTCTTTTTTATACAACATTTCATTTCCTAACAACCTAAAGTAACGTTCAAACTTTGGAACTTTTATTAATAATTTATCTATATCTGATCTCTTTAATTCAAAAACTTCAGTGTTTTCAATAGCTTCTATTGTATAAATAGAAGATGTCTCTTTCCAAAAACTTTGCATATCTAAAATCCATTGATTTTCTATACCAAATTCAAAAACTCTTTCTTTTCCTTCTGTATTTATATAATATTTTCTTATACAACCTTTTACTACAAAAAATTTAGATAAACATATACCACCTGAAATTAACAGTTTTTCTTTTTTAGTAATTTTTTTATAGCTTACTAAAGAAACAAAAAACTCTTCTTCTTCTTTACTTAGTTCAATATGTTTATGTAGAGATTTTAACAATAAATTAAATTCCATTTGTTTAAATATCTTGCAACGTTTTCAACGCTTTATTTACTGAATCTATTTTAATAAACGTGATTAACAAACGTAAACCATTTTTGGTTTCCTTTTCTTTCATAACACAACTTTTTGAATGTTTTTGAACATACTGTAGCATCTTAGAAAAAGCTTCTGTTTGATAAAAATCGCTTTGCTGATTAGAAACAAAATACCCAATCATTCGTTTTTGTTTTAAAATCATTTTTTCCAAGCCTAACTCTTTCGCTAACCACTTTATACGAACACTGTCTAATAAATCGGCAACTTGTGTTGGATATTCTCCAAAACGATCAATAATTTCACTCTCAAATACCAATAGTTCTTCTTCAGTAGTTAGGTTAGATAGTTTATTATACAAGCTTAATCGTTCAGACACAGAATTTACGTAATCATCAGGAAATAGGATTTCAAAATCAGTATCAATTTGGACTTCTTTTACATATTCTTTAGGGCCTTTATCTTCTGTATTATAAAGCTCTTTAAACTCATTTTCTTTCAGTTCTTCAATAGCTTCATGAAGTATTTTTTGATACGCATCAAAACCAATATCATTAATAAAACCACTTTGCTCACCTCCTAATAAATCACCAGCACCACGAATTTCTAAATCTTTCATAGCTATATTTAATCCACTACCTAAATCAGAAAATAACTCTAGTGCTTGAATTCTTTTACGAGCATCTTCAGTCATATGATGATACGGTGGTGTTATGAAATAACAAAAAGCTTTTTTATTTGAACGCCCTACACGACCTCTCATTTGATGTAAATCAGACAGCCCAAAATTATTCGCATTGTTTATAAATATTGTATTTGCGTTTGGAACATCTAATCCACTTTCAATAATCGTAGTAGACACCAATACATCAAACTCATTATTCATAAATCCTAACATGAGTTCTTCTAACTTCTTACCTTCCATTTGTCCATGTCCAATACCAATTTTAGCATCAGGGACTAAACGCTGTAATAAACCTGCCACTTCTTTAATATTTTCTATTCGATTATGAATAAAAAATACTTGACCTCCTCTAGAAACCTCATAAGAAATAGCATCACGTATAGTTTCTTCAGTAAAGCGAATTACGTTTGTTTCAATAGGATGACGATTTGGTGGTGGTGTTTTAATTACTGATAAATCACGTGCAGCCATTAAACTAAATTGTAATGTACGTGGTATAGGTGTTGCTGTTAGTGTTAGCGTATCAACATTTTCTTTAATCGTTTTCAATTTATCTTTAGCAGAAACTCCAAACTTTTGTTCTTCATCAATAACTAACAATCCTAAATCTTTAAATTTAATACTCTTATTTGTTAGCTGATGCGTTCCTATAACTATATCTACACTTCCTTCTGCAATTCCTTCTAAAACTCCTTTTCGTTGTTTTGCGGTCCTAAATCTATTTAAGTAATCAATTGTAACCGGAAAGTCTTTTAATCGACTAGAAAAGGTTTTAAAGTGCTGAAACGCTAAAATAGTAGTTGGCACTAACACTGCCACTTGCTTTCCATTATCTACAGCTTTAAATGCTGCTCGTATGGCAATTTCAGTTTTTCCAAATCCAACATCACCACAAACCAATCGATCCATTGGTTGTTCTTTTTCCATGTCAGCTTTTACATCTTGAGTTGAAGTAAATTGATCTGGAGTATCTTCATATAAAAAACTTGCTTCTAATTCGTGTTGCATATGAGTATCAGGTCCAAATGCAAAGCCTTTTTCTAACCTTCTCTTAGCATATAATTTTATTAAGTTAAAAGCTATTTCTTTAACTCGTTTCTTCGTTTTTTGTTTAACTTTTTTCCAAGCACCTGATCCTAGTTTATATATTTTAGGTGCTTTTCCATCTTTTCCATTGAATTTAGATATTTTATGTAACGAGTGGATACTTACATATAAAATATCACGATCTCCATATATTAACTTTATGGCTTCTTGCTTTTTACCTTCTACATCAATTTTTTGTAATCCTCCAAATTTTCCAACTCCATGGTCAATATGTGTTACATAATCACCAACATCAAGTTTTGTTAATTCTTGAAGTGTAATTGATTGCTTTTTTGCATATCCGTTTTTTAATCTAAATTTATAATAACGCTCAAATATTTGATGATCTGTATAGCAAACAATTTTCTCGTCTTCATCTATAAATCCTTGGTATAATGGAAATACAATAGTCTCATAATGTACTTCCTGTTCAGCATCATCAAAAATATCTTTAAATCGCTGTGCTTGTTTATCATTCGCACAAAAAATATAATTGGTAAATCCGTTATTATGATTTTCGTTTAGGTTATCAATTAATACATTGAATTGTTTATTAAACGAGGGTTGTGGCTTTATGTGAAAAAGAACATCTTTATTAGTATTTTCTTTTTTTAACTCTGAACGAAATGAAATTTCTGCTACAGTAAAATTCTCTAATTGTTTTTTAATTTCATTACCGTTACTAAATAAAGCTGATGGCTCTGAATGGTTTATTTCTTTTGATAATTCACTAAATGCAATTTCTGCTTTTTGAAAAAACTTATCTAACTGTGCCCCTATTAATTCAATATTTCTAGCAAATATTATTGTTTTTGAAGAAATATATTTTAGAAAACTCTCTCTGCTTTCTTGCAAAGTTTTATTTTCTACATTAGGCATAATACTAACCTTACTTAATTTATCTTTAGAAAGTTGTGTTTCTACATCAAAAGATCGAATACTATCAACTTCATCACCAAAAAACTCAATTCGGTAAGGTTCGTCATTAGAAAATGAGAATACATCAATAATACCTCCACGGACCGAAAATTCTCCTGGTTCGGTAACAAAATCAACTCGATTAAAATTGTATTCAAACAGTACTTCGTTTACAAAATCTAAAGATACCTGTTCACTAACCGCTAACTTTAAAGTGTTTTTTTCTAGTTCTTTTTTAGTAACTACCTTTTCAAAAAGTGCCGTTGGATACGTAACTATAATTGCTGGTTTTTTACGTGAATTAATCCTATTTAATACTTCAGATCGTAATAATACATTTGCATTATCTGTTTCTTCTATTTGGTACGGTCTTCTGTAAGAACCTGGATAAAACAGTACATTTTTTTCTCCCAATAATTGTTCTAAATCATTGAGATAATAAGCAGCTTCTTCCTTATCATTAAAAATTAATAAATAGGGTTTATCTGCTTGTTTAAAAGTTTCTGAAATAGTAAAAGACAACGAAGAACCGACCAAATTCGTTATTTGAAAATGGTTTTGTTCTTGTTGAAGCTGGTTTACAATCTGTTTTACTTTACCAGATTGTTGGTAATGATTTACAATAGTTTGCTTACTCAACGTAAAAAATTTTACACAAAAGTAAGATTATTATTTTTTGTAATGACCTTGAAGTTATTTTGATTGCATATAAAAAAACACCTATTTTGGTTTCTTAAACAATTGCTATATGAAAAACTTACTTTCTATTATACTCTTCTCTATTTCTACTATTCCATTATGGTTATACATAGTTGATGGTTATTATCAAAAAAATATAAAAAAAGGATTTCATTATATACTTACATTCATTAGTATTATTATAATTTCTTTTATTATGTTAAGTATATACAGGTTATATTTTGTTTTTACTCTTCCTTTAATTATATTCATTTTTATTATTCAAACTAAAAGAAAAAAATAATTTAAATACTCTTTATTTTACAAATTTCTTTATTAGGTAAAACAATGACTCCGGTAGGATAAGTATATAGGATTACACCTTCAAAAGCACTTTCAAACTCTAAAAGAGCTTCTTCATTTTCTAATTCACATAATATAGCTCCTTCTTTGATTAGATCTCCCTCGTTAACATGCCATTTCTTTATTTTTAAGTTTTAAATTTCTTTAAAATCTGGAACAATGATCGAAGATTCTTTTCCTTTTTCTAAAACAAGACTCTTTTCTTCATTATTATCAATCAGTTTTTTTTCCTCATTAATAATTTTAAAAATATTTTTAAATAGTTTTTTTATCATTTTAAAACACTTTTTTATTAAAATTAAGTATAAAAATTCTTAAAATATCAAAAGTGTTCCTTTATTAAAATATTCAGCAGTTATTTTTGTTCCATTAATAACATCTGTATCCCAATCTTGACTTATAAGCCATTTGTTTTTGAGTTTGTTAATTACTACATGAAATCTTCCATAAGTAATAAAAGGTTCTTTATTTTTTTCAGTGTATTTAATGCGATAATATCCTACTTCGTACCCTATGTTTTTTTTATAAACTCTTTGTTCAAAACTGAAGTCTATTTGCCTTTTTCTAGTACTTGTTTTTTGATATGATGACTTTACTGTGTTTTTATACTCCTTACCCATTCGTATACCATAACTGTTAACTCGTAGTACATCATCGGTATGTAACTTGTTAAATTCCTTCCAATTTTTAGCTTCAAAGTGTTTTTTAAACGGTTTCCAAAGTTCTTGATTAACTTCACGAATAATAGCTTTTTTATTTTGTGAAAAACTACATATGCTTAAAAAAGCAAAAATCAGTAATATATACACAGATTTCATAAATACTTTACTTATAATTAACCTGTTAACAAGTTACTGATTTTTATTTACAATACTTATTTTTAGATAGTTTCTAAAAATTACTTGTTTTGACAATAGTTTTCTTTCAGTTTTACATTATGTAGTTTTTTCCATATTTGGTGTTCAAATGGTTGTGGTGAAAATCGAAAAAGGGGCATATACTTTTTTGTTTTTTTACAATAAAAGCTCTCTACAGATACCTGAAGTGTAATCAACTTTTTTGTTCTGAAAGAATCGTGTGTAATTATTTTTCCTGTAAATTTGGTTATTCCGTTGGTTTCTTCTTTAGCTATAATAGTAACCTTAGCTTCTGGAATTATTTTATCTTTTTCTTTATTTACCGCTTTCATTAATCCATCAAAATATAACTTCAAATTATCTTGAAAGAATTTAGCATTTGGTTTCTCTTGCAAGTTTATATTCCATACAAAAACGTACGACCAAAATTCTGAACTTTCAATATTACCCCACCCTTTTGCAAATCGAATATCTTCATAGCCTACAAAGTCAATTTCTGGTGCAAAACCAAAAGGTAAATGAATAACTTCTTTACCCCAAGTACTATCTGCTACTAACAAGAGGTTCTCTTCTTTTTGTCCAAATGTTGCTATAGTTGTTAATAGTAGTGTTATTACAAGTAGTTTATTCATGTTTTATTTATTTTTAAATATTTATCAAAGAATACAGTTGAAAATCTCTTCTCTATTATATTACAATTGTAAGGTAACATCAAAACCAATAGCGTCAGATATTGCTCCATCTCTAACTTTACTTGTATAATTAACTTTCCAACGTCTTCTATCTATTTTAAATTTTGTTGTTAGCCTTTTATTTTCATAATCCATTGTAGCATTAAAGTTAATAGGTTTTGTAATACTTTTCAAGGTAAGGTTTGCTTCAATTCGAACTGCACCATCTTTAAAATATTTCACTTTTGTAATTATCAAACTTGCTTTAGGGTGTTTTTGAACATCAAAAAAATCAGGATCTTTTAAATGGTTTTCCAAATTTGTCTTCGCTTTACCTTTTTCAATGTCAGTACTCACTAAAGTATTCATATCAATAATAAATGAACCGCCAGTAATTTTATCGTTAGTTTTAATAAAATACCCTTCAGTAAAGTTAATAGTTCCTTCATGACCTCCAAAATAAAAAGTATAGTATCCATTCCATTTTATGGTACTGCTTTTTGTGTTTATTATTAATTTTTCTTGAGCCTTAATATTCATTGATAGACTCATAATACTGATAATTACAATTAAAAAATTTTTCATGATATTTATATTTTGAAGTAAAACTAAAAGGGCTTTAAAATATAAGTGTGAAAAAAGTGTAAAAGAAGTGTCAACAGTTGTAAAATGTCAGATAATTATATGTTATTTACCAAAATTATGAGCAAAAAAAAGATTTATATATACTTTAGTTTGGCCAGTATTCTATTATTAGGGTCATTCATTTCTTATTTTAATTCTGATGAAAATGATTTTTCTGAAAGAGTAAAAGTATCATTACGTTCAGTAGGTAATCAATTATTACTTTCAAGTAATGATAGTACTTCTTTAGTTTTACCTATTCGTGAAATAAGTTCTTATAAATATAAGCTGTCTTTTCAGAAAAATCTGTCTTTTGAACCTAGTGATTTAACAACAATTATTAAAAATAATTTTGATAAATCATCACTTCCTAATTTTTATAGAATAGCAATTTTACGTTGCTCTGATAGTGAAGTTGCTTATAGTTATGAAATAAAAAATCATAGTGAAAAAGATATTATACCATGTAAAGGCAGAGTATTGCCTAATACTTGTTATACTGTTGATGTTAAATTTACCAACAAAACAGAACAATTTTTCAAAAAATACATTTTTCTATTAGCATTTCTCCTACTAATCATAATTGTTTTTTTAGATTTCCTTTTTTCAAAAAATAAACTTACTCATTCATCAAGTACTTCTTCTAAAAATAGAATTACTATTGGAAGTTTTAGATTTTATCCTGATCAACATAAACTGATACGTGAAGCTGTTGAAATTACCCTTTCTAAAAAAGAATGTGAATTGCTTGCAATTTTTGCCGACAGCCCAAATCAAATTATTAAACGTGATGAACTTTCTAAAAAAGTATGGGAAGACAATGGTGTTTTTGTTGGTAGAAGTTTAGACACCTACATTTCTAAATTACGTAAAAAGTTAAAGGAAGATTCTTCAATTAAAATTACCAATGTTCATGGTGTAGGATATAGTTTAAAAATTGAGGATACTAAAAATTAATACTTTTATTTTCTCTTTTTAATAAATACTTTTTGTTTATTAAAAAAACAGGTTTTAACCATGTTTTTTTAAGTGATAATATCAACTGTAACTAAACTATCTCCTTTTTTTAAAACTCCCTTAAAAAGTGCATTAAAAAAAGCCGTTTTAATTAATCAATTTTATACTATTTAAAACATAGTATAAGAAAAAGTGATAGTTAATTTTAGCAAGAGATTTTAAAAAAAATCTACATTTTATTGTTTGTGACTTTTTTTAAAATTGCGCTTCTAAAAAATACAAGATTGTTTACTTTTACATTAATTAAAAAAATAAAAAAATTATGTCTATATCAGATTTATATGCAAGTGGAAAACACAAACAAGAAATAGGTCATTTTGCAAGTGTAGTTAAAATAGCAAAGATTGATAATGTGATTTCAGAAGGAGAACAAAAATTATTAGATAGAGCTGCAGTAAAATTAAATATTAGTACTGAAGAGTATACAGAAATTTTAAAGAGTCCTGAAAAATTTCCTGTAAACCCTCCTGTAAGTTATGATGAACGTATTGAACGTTTATACCGATTAACAAAAATGATTTTTGCAGATGAAAGTGTTGATAGAGATGAAGTGATTATTATGCGTAAAATTGCTGTTGCTTTACAATTTCCTACTGATAATGTAGAAAAAGTTTGTGATGAAGCTATACACTTAATATTAAATAATAATGAGCTTGATGCTTTTACTGAAGCTATAAAAAAGGTAAATTTAATTTGATTATATACTAAATTTACATAAATTTAGTTTTTAGTATAAACTCATACCTTTATGAAATCAACGTTTTTTATAGTACTTTTTTGTTGTTCATTAACAACATCTATCATTTCGCAAAACTTAAATGAGTCATGGCAAATTGGTGTAGGTTTTGGTATTGCAAAATTTAATGAAAGTGATGCTGGTTATATTGGTGATCAATATATTTTTCAAACACCTAGATTAAATTTAACAATGCCTATTGGTGAGCGTTTATCTGTTGATGGTGCTATTTCATTTAATACCATAAATGATGTTGGTATTATGACAAACTCTGTTAAATACTTTTCAATGGATGCTTCAATACGTTACAATTTTGATGCAATTTTAAATAATTTTAGTCCGTACCTTTTTGTTGGTGGAAGTATTGTAGATTCAGAACGTAAAATGACACCTACTTTTAACATTGGTGCGGGTGGTATTTATTGGGTTTCTGATAGAATAGGAATTAATCCTCAAGTATATTACAAGCATTCTTTAGAAAGTTATGAAAGCATGCGTTCTCATATACAAGGTGCCTTAAGTATAATAATTAAATTAGATTGGAATAATCTATTTGAAGGTGGTAATCACGCAGCTAGATCATCTGGATCATGTAATTAACACTTACAATATAAACAAAAAAAAGAGCGGTTTAAAACCGCTCTTTTTTATTTATAATTTATTTACTGCATTCTGTAAACGTTGAATCGTATTTTCTTTACCAACCATTTCAATAATATCAAATAAGTGAGGCCCTTTTAAAGCTCCTACTAAACTTAATCGTAAAGGTTGCATTACTTTACCAAAACCTACTTCTTTTGAAGTAATCCATTCTTTAACTATTTTTTCAATGTTCTCAGAAGTGAAATCTTCAATACTAGAAATTACAGTTATTAATTCTTCCATTAATATTGGAGTTCCTTCTTTCCATTGTTTTTTACTTGCTTTTGCATCGTATTCGCTTGGATTAACAAAGAAAAAGTTAGATAACTCCCAAAAATCAGCTACAAATGTTGCTCTTTCCTTAATTAACGAAACTACTTTCTCAATATATTCATTGTCTTTTTCAATTCCTTTTTCCTTTAAAATTAATAAAAACAGTGCTGTTAATTCTGAATTTGATTTTTGTTGCATGTATTGCTGATTAAACCAATTAGTTTTTTCAGGGCTAAATTTTGCTCCTGACTTACTAACTCTAGTTAAATCAAAATTTTCTACTAATTCTTGTAACGAAAACAACTCTTGTTCAGTACCAGGGTTCCATCCTAAAAAAGCCAACATATTTATAAATGCATCTGGAAAATATCCATCTTCTTTATAACCACGTGAAACATCTCTTGTTTGCTCATTTGTATACTCTAAAGGAAACACAGCAAACCCTAACTTATCACCATCTCTTTTTCCTAATTTACCTTTTCCAACTGGTTTTAAAATAAGCGGTAAATGAGCAAACTTAGGCGCTTCCCAAGCAAAAGCTTTATACAAAAGTATATGCAATGGCATAGATGGCAGCCATTCTTCTCCACGAATTACATGAGAAATTTCCATTAAATAATCATCAACAATATTAGCTAAATGGTATGTTGGCATACCATCTGATTTATACAGTACTTTATCATCTAAAGTATTTGTATCTATTTTTATTGTACCACGAATTTCATCTTGCATAATTAAAACTTCATCTTGTGGAGTTTTAAAACGTACTACATATTTTTCATCAGCTTCTAATTTAGCTGTAACCTCTTCTTTAGATAATCTTAATGAACTTTGAAGTTTTTCACGATTATGCCAATTATAAATAAAGGTTTTCCCTTCTGCCTCATGCTGTTTACGATGTGCATCCAACTCTTCTGCAGTATCAAATGCATAATAAGCCCATCCGCTTTCAATTAATTGATTAGCATACTGTTTATATAATTCTTTTCTTTCTGACTGACGGTATGGTCCAAACTTTTCATTTTTACCTGGCCCTTCATCAAAAGGTATATTACACCATTCTAATGAATCTATGATATACTTTTCTGCGTTAGCCACATAACGAGTTTGATCAGTATCTTCAATACGTAAAACAAAAGTTCCATTATGTTTTTTAGCAAATAAATAATTAAATAAAGCGGTTCTAACACCACCTATGTGTAAAGGTCCTGTAGGACTTGGAGCAAAGCGTACTCTTACGTTATCAGTCATTTTTTGTACTTTTAAATCTGTGTGTACCAATTTTGAAATCACAAAGATACTTATACCTATCAAAGTTTAAAATTATACATAACAAAAAAGCTCTTCAAAAAATTTGAAGAGCTTTTTTAATACAGTTATTGATTACTATATTTTTAAAATTTATAATAAATTCCAAAATTTAAAGCTGCTTTTTTAGCTACATTTCTTCCGCCAAAAGCACCACCAAAACTAGCATTTGCTCCAAAATTTTTATTTATTTCTCCTATTAACTTTAAACCAAAAGCAGCATAACTTTGGTCATTTACATATAAACCTGTAAGATTATTACTAAGAGGTAAAGCTATTTCTCCATTTTTTAAAGACATTACACCATCTAAAAATCCTGCAACCCAAAGCCAATTAATAGCTTTATAACCTAGTTCTCCTCCTAACTTATAAGCACTACTATAATCATTTGTTCTAATATCAAACCCAGTAAATGCCTGAATATACCAAGAGTTAAAACCTCTTCCTGCTAAAAATAATGGAGTAACTGTCCAAGCATCATAACCAGTTCTTAATCCTGATGCTTCATTAAAACTTCCAGTATTTGCCTCAATTCCTAATTGTCCAGATAAAACCCATTTTTTATTGTAAAAATTATGCTTTACTCCAAATTGAATATTTCCAATTGAAGAAGTAGATTCTTTTGTTGTAAAAGGAATTGGTAATAATGTTTGACCAGCAATATCTCCAGATTGAACCATTTTTAAAGGAATATTCGCAAATAAAGTCGTTTTATCAGAAATTCCATATTCACCATACAATTGTAACGTATTATCAGTAATTTTTCTTTCGGTATTATAATCAGGATTACCAAAAAGTTTATCATAATTTGAAATAGTTGTGAATGATAATTGTACATATCCTTCATTCTTCTTTTTTGTCCACGGACTTTGAGCAAACACTGAAGTTGCAAATAATACGGTTACTAAAACGCCTAGTTTTTTCATGTTTTTGTTTTTATTTGAAATTAATAACACTTGTTCTGTTATTCACTATAAATATAAAATTAGTAATACTATTTTAAAGTTCTATACAACTCAAAAAGTTATTAATTATAAGGTTTAGTGGTTTATTTTTGGTTTTTCTTACAAAAAACACTTCAAATATTTTATTATAAAAGTAGTATTTTTATAAGTTATAAAAAATGAATAAAAGAGAAAGATTTAGAATAAAGATGCTTAAGTACAAGAAAAGACTTAAGATTTTAGGAATAAATGAGGTTGAATATGAGAATTTGTATGCATACAGATCTCATGGTAAACCATGTAGTTGTTTTTTATGTAGAAGTGAAAAACACAAAAGAAAAATAAAACACAAAAAAAGCTATATCATATAGCACACTAATTTTAAGAAGTTACTTTTATGGAAGTGTTCAATTCAATAGAACAAAAACTACAACAGTTTAGTAAAAAATACTATACAAATGAATTAATAAAAGGAGGAATATTATTTTTTTCATTAGGATTAATATATCTTTTTTTTACTTTATTTATTGAATATTTTTTATGGTTAAAACCAACAGCTAGAACCTTATTATTTTGGTTGTTTATATTAGTAGAACTACTGCTATTCTTTCGTTTTATTTGCTTTCCTATTTTTAAACTGGTTGGTCTTCAAAAAGGTATTTCTATTAAAGATGCTTCAAAAATAATAGGTGATCACTTTCCTGAAGTTAAAGACAAATTATTAAATGTATTACAACTTAAAGATAATACAGATCAGTCCGATCTTTTAGTAGCCAGCATAGAACAAAAATCAAAAGAATTACAACCAATTCCCTTTACAAAAGCTGTAAGTTTTAAATCAAATTTGAAATACGCAAAATATGGATTGATTCCTGTTTTAATTTGGTTTTTAACCTTAATAACAGGCGTAAATACTAAGCTTAGTCAAAGTTTAAATCGTGTAATAGATTATAAAACAGCATATGCTCCACCAGCTCCTTTTTTATTTTCCTTAACTAATAATATGCTAAATGTTATAAAGGGTAAATCAATAACAATTTATATAGAAGCTAAAGGAGAAATAATTCCTGAAGAAGCTAAAATTTATTTTAACAATCAACAATATTTTTTACAAAATAATGGTAACGGATTGTTCTCCTATACCTTTAGTGAAGTACAAAAACCAATATCTTTTTATGTAAAAGCAAATAATGTTTCTTCAAATGATTATCAAATAAATGTTATAAAAACTCCTTCTATTCAAAACATTTCACTTGAATTGAATTATCCAAATTATACTAAAAAGAAAAAAGAAATTATTGCTAATTCTGGAAACATAAATGTTCCACAAGGAACATTCATTACTTGGGCTATTAAAACATCTGAAACTGATAGTGTTGCATTTATTAATGATCATAAAAAATATTTTTTTAATAAAATTAGCGAAGACAGTTTTAATTATAAAAAACAAATTTTAAATAATACCAATTATATAATTTCAACTTCAAATAAAAATTTAAAAGGGTATGAACAATTACAATTTTCTATTAATGTTATAAAAGATGAGTTACCTAATATCACCGTACAATCTAATATAGACAGCCTAAAAAGAGGTGATGCGCAATTTATTGGTCAAATTTCTGATGACTATGGTTTCACAAAACTTGAAATTGTATATAAAGAAGAAAAAAATCAACAAAACACTGATTATCAGTTAATTAAAATAAATAATAAAGCAATACAAAGCTTTTATTATGAGTTTCCAAAAGGAATAAAATTAAAAAAAGGAGTTAATTACGAAGTTTTTTTTCAAGTATATGATAATGATAAAGTTAATGGTAGTAAAAAAAGTATAAGTAGAAAATTTTATTACCGTCAAAAATCAAAAAATGAAATTGATGATGAACTTCTAGAAGAACAAAAGAACTATATAGATAAATTAGAAAAGTCTTTACAAAAACAACAAAACAGTAAAAAAGATCTTGAAAAAATTCAATTTGATTTACAAAACAGAAAAAACCTGAGCTGGAGTGATCAAAAAAACATTAAAAGTTTAATTAAGCGTCAAGAACAATATAAACAAATGATGCAACGTCAAACCGATAAAATACAAGAAAACTTCACGGAAAAGAATGAAAAAAACGAAGATTTAAACAAGAAAAAAGAAGATTTAAAGAAACGTATAGAAGAACTGAAAAAGCTTGATAAACAACAAAAGCTATTAGATGAACTGAAAAAATTAACTGAAAAACTAAATAAAGAAGAACTTGTTAAAAAGGCTAAGGAATTATCTGAACAAAACAAACAAGAAGAAAGAAGTCTTGAACGTATTTTAGAAATGACAAAACGTTATTATGTTGAGCAAAAAATGAATCAAATCGCTAATAAACTTGATGACTTATCTAAAAAAGAAGAAGAAGAATCGAAAAAAGAAGATCAAGTACAAAACAAAGATCAAGCTAAAGAAACTCAGAAAAAATTAAATAAAGAATTTGATAAAATAAAAAAAGACCTTAATCAATTAAAAAAAGAAAATGAGAAATTAAAGCAACCAATGGATATTCCAGAAATGGACAAACTAAAGGATGAAACACAAAAAGAACTTAACAAATCATTAGAAAAACTAAAAGAAAATAAGGGGTCTGATGCAAAAAAAAGTCAAAAGAAGGCATCAGAAAAAATGAAAAAAATGAGTCAAAAAATGCAAGAATCTATGCAAGCAATGAGTGCAGAAATGCAAGAAGAAAACATGGAAGGCCTTCGACAAGTATTAGAAAACTTAATTACTTTTTCATTTAATCAGGAAGAATTAATGAATACTTTTTCAAATACATCATCATCACATCCAAATTTTGGTTCAAATTTAAAAAAGCAACATCAATTAAAAACATACTTCGAACATATAGATGATAGTTTATTTACACTGTCAATACGTGTACCAACAATTAGCACAAAAATTCAAGAAGAACTTGCCAATGCACATTACAACATGGACCAATCATTAGAAAATTTTGCTGACAATAATTTTAGAAATGGAATATCTAATCAGCAATACGTAATGACTTCTGCTAATACGTTAGCTGACATGTTAAGTAATACCTTAGATTCAATGAAAAATCCAAAGCAAGGACAAGGTAAAGGAAAAGGAAAGGGAAAATCATTTAGTTTACCTGACATCATAAAAAAGCAAGGAGAATTAATGAAAAAGATGAAAGATGGAATGAAGAAAAGTTCTCAGGGAAAACCAAAAGATGGAAAAGGAAATAAAAAAGGAGAAAAACAGGGACAAAAAGGAAAAGGAAACAAGCAAGGGGAAGAAATGAATGGAGAACTATATCAAATATATAAAGAGCAATCAAAATTAAGGCAACAATTAGAAAATGCTATAAAAAACGGTAAGGATGGAAATGGAAGTGGTAAAAAAGCTTTAAAACAAATGGAAGAGTTAGAAAATCAAATATTAGAAAAGGGTTTTACACAAGAAAGTCTTAATAAAATGAAACAATTAAACTATGAACTTTTAAAGTTAGATAAAGCAGCTTTAGAACAGGGTAAAAAGAAAGAAAGAAAGGCAAATACCAATTTGAAAGATTATATAAACGCCAACAAAAAAGAACTTAAATTTAAAAAGCTCTTTTACAATCAAACAGAAATTTTAAACAGACAATCACTACCTTTGCGCCAGAACTACAAAACAAAAGTTAAAAAATATTTTACAACTACAGAAAAGCAAATTTAAACTGTTTACATAACATGTTTTTACTTAAAAATAAATATGCCTTTCGATAATTCAAAAGAATGATACAATTTAATTACGAAACTGATTTCAAATTATTAGATGAAACTAAAACTAATAGTTGGATAAATGAATGTATAGAAAAAGAAGGTTTTGAACTAGGTGAAATCAATTATATTTTTTGTAATGATGAATATTTACATAAAATAAATATTGAGTTTCTACAACATGATACATTCACAGACATTATAAGTTTTGACTACACACTGGGTAAAGAAATTAATGGTGATATTTTCATATCAATCGAAAGAGTAGAAGAAAACTCAAACAAATATGCTACTTCTTTTCAAGATGAACTACACAGAGTTATTATTCATGGTGTTTTACATTACGTAGGATTAAAAGATAAAACTGATGATGAAAAAGAAAAAATGCGTCAAAAAGAAAATGAATACCTAACAATTTTTAATAAAAAATAAAACGAGTTCCACGTGGAACTGAATATAAAATATGAGTTTATTTAGTACAACATACGATGTTATTGTAGTAGGTGGTGGTCATGCAGGAAGTGAAGCAGCTGCATCTAGTGCAAATATGGGTGCACATACTTTGTTAATTACAATGAACCTTCAGAACATAGCTCAAATGAGTTGTAACCCAGCTATGGGTGGAATAGCTAAAGGTCAAATTGTACGTGAAATTGATGCTTTAGGTGGATATAGTGCAATAGTAACTGACAAAACAGCTATTCAATTTAAGATGCTTAATAAATCAAAAGGACCTGCTATGTGGAGTCCTAGAGCACAATCAGACAGAATGCAATTTGCTGAGTGTTGGAGGAACATGCTTGAACAAACTGATAACTTAGACTTTTATCAAGATTCTGTAAATGGTTTGATATTTGAAAATAATACTATAATAGGTGTAAAAACTGCTTTAGGTTTACAAATAAAAGCTAAAACAGTAATTGTAACAGCTGGTACATTTTTAAATGGTTTAATCCATATTGGAGAAAAAACTTTTGGTGGTGGAAGAGCTGGTGAAGGAGCTTCAACTGGTATAACTGAAGATTTAGTAGCAAAAGGCTTTGAATCTGGAAGAATGAAAACAGGTACTCCTCCACGAGTAGATGGTAGATCATTAGATTATTCTAAAATGACAGAACAGCCTGGAGATGAAATAACCGAAAAATTTTCTTACTTAAAAACAAGTAAACCTTTACAAAAACAACGTTCTTGTTACCTAACATATACTAATCCTAAAGTGCATGAATTATTAAAAGAAGGTTTTGAAAGGTCTCCAATGTTTAATGGAAGAATTAAATCTACAGGTCCAAGGTATTGCCCTTCTGTTGAAGATAAAATAAATCGTTTTGCAGAAAAAGATAGACATCAGATATTTGTAGAACCAGAAGGATGGAATACTGTAGAAGTATATGTAAATGGTTTTTCTACTTCCTTACCTGAAGATATTCAAGACAAGGCTATACGATCAATTGAAGGTTTTGAAAATGTAAAATTTTTCAGATATGGCTATGCAATAGAATATGATTACTTCCCACCAACTCAGTTAAAACATAATTTAGAAACAAAATTAATTGAAAATCTATTTTTTGCTGGTCAAATAAATGGAACTACAGGTTATGAAGAAGCAGCAGCACAAGGTTTAATGGCTGGTATTAATGCTGCCCTTAAGACACAAAATAAAGAAGCTTTCATCCTTAAAAGAAACGAAGCTTACATTGGCGTTTTAATAGATGACTTAATAACAAAGGGAACTGAAGAACCATATAGAATGTTTACTTCTAGAGCTGAATATAGAACTCTATTAAGACAAGATAATGCAGATTTGAGATTAACAGAAAAAGCATACCGATTGGGGTTAGCCTCTAAAGAAAGATTTGAAAGAGTATTAGATAAGAAGAAAAAAACGGAGCTTACAGTTAATTTTATCAAAAATCTAAGTGTTACTAAAGAAGAAATCAATCCTATTTTAGAAAGCAAGAAACTAGCTATAGTAAATCAAACAATGAAGTTATATAAGATTGCTTCACGCCCACAATTAAATTTCAACGATCTAAAAAAGGTAACAAAGTTAGCATCTTTTATTAATGAAAATAATATAGATAATGAAATAATAGAACAAGTAGAAATAGATTTAAAATATTCTGGATATATAGAGAAAGAAAAAAACAATGCAGATAAATTAAATAGATTAGAGAACGTTCCTATACCTTCTAACTTTAATTATAGTAAAGTAAAATCACTTTCATATGAAGCTAGAGAAAAACTATCAAAAATACAACCTACTTCAATATCACAAGCAAGTAGAATAAGTGGTGTTTCACCTAGTGATATATCGGTATTACTTGTATACATGGGACGATAATTATATTTAAAACATTTATAAAAAAGGACGATTCAAATGAATTGTCCTTTTTTATTTATAACATAAACAAATAGATAACAATAGTAAAAAAAAACAATTAATAATTTATATTTAACCTTATAATGATAACTAATAATTTCTAACTAGGAAGAATAAAACAACATATGTTTCATGTGGAACATAATTATTATTTAGAAATAATATATAATTACTCATAAAAAAAAAACAATAATTCAAACCATAATTATAACCACACTTCTACTCTATTAAAAATATTAACTAAATTTATTAATAATAAAAATTAATAAGTGATAAAATATTAAACAAAGAGCGTAACAAATAAAAAAACTCCTACTCTATTTATACTATTAAACAGAAACTAATCAATTATTAATTAATACAAAAATCAATAGATAATAAAATGTTTCATGTGGAACATAAATAATTTAAAATACTCCTACTATATTTATACTACTATACAAAAACTAGACAATTATTAATTAATATAAAATCAATAGATAATAAAATGTTTCATGTGGAACATAAATAATTTAAAGAACTCCTACTCTATTTATAGTACTAAACAGAAACTAATCAATTATAAATTAATATAAAAATCAATAGATAATGAAATGTTTCTTGTAGAACATAAATAATTTAAAGATCTCCTACTATATTTATACTACTAAACAGAAACTAGACTATTATTAATTAATATAAAATCAATAGATAATAAAATGTATCATATGTTCCATATGAAAATTAAAAACACTCCTACTATATTTATACTATTTAAACAGAACTTGATCAATTATTAGTTAATATGAAAAAGATAGATAACATATGTACAAATGATCATTTACTTTATATTTTAAAATAGCTTATTAACACAAATACATAAAAACAACTTTCAAAGTTTATAAGTAATCTATTAAAAATAATTAAAAAATTAAAGATGTTCCATGTGGAACATCTTTAATTTTTTATGTAATATTGTCCTAGGAAAATTATTGTTCCCCGTGGAACATTATAAAATATATAATAATGAGCAAAGAAAAAGAATTTTATAAAAATCTTCATCCATATCTAAATTGTATAGATTATACTGTTTCAAATGAAAGTTATGAGGTTATGCATAATAAAGAATACGACATGTTAGTAACCTCTCCTCTACCAAGTAATTTAGATAAATATTATAAAAGTGAAGATTACATTTCACATACTGATGGTTCAAAAAATATATTTGAAAAAACATACCAATTAGTAAAATCTTACACATTAAATAAAAAATTAAAATTAATAAATTCATTAAAAACTGATAGTAAAACAATACTTGATATTGGTGCTGGTACAGGCGACTTTTTAAAAACTTGTAAAGAAGGAAACTGGTCAGTATTTGGAATTGAACCTTCAGTAGATGCAAGAAAAATAGCTAAACAAAAAAAAATAAATTTAGTAGATAATTTAGAACTAGTATATGATAAAAAGTTTGATGTTATAACACTTTGGCATGTACTTGAGCATATTCCAAATTTAAAAGAATATACAAATAATATTAAAAAATTACTAAAGCCGAATGGAGTATTAATAATAGCTGTTCCTAACTATAAAAGTTTTGATGCTAATTATTATAAAGAATTTTGGGCAGCTTACGATGTACCAAGACATGTGTGGCATTTTTCAAAAACATCTATAAATAAAATTTTTAATGAAATTAAAATGGATGTAATAAAAATACTTCCTATGAAGTTTGATTCTTATTATGTATCATTGTTGAGTGAAAAATATAAAAAGGGAAAAATGAATTATATAAATGCTTTTTATATTGGTATGAAGTCAAATTTTAAAGCAAAAAGAAATTTAGAGTATTCTTCTTTAATTTATTTAATAAAAAACACTAAATAATTATTTTAAATGCACTTATTTGTATTTAATTAAAAAACATATACAAATACCTTATTAAAAATAAAAAACCTCTTAAAACTATGTTTTTAAGAGGTTTTTTAATAATTAAAATATATAATAATACTATATAATATAAGAATTATTTATTCAATAAAAACATGCCAAAAACTGTAATTAAAAAATAAACAGCTAATGTCATAGCTCCTGCATAATCTTTTGCAAGTCGTTGACCTATTAATAAAAATATTAAAGTTAATGCAGAAAGTTGAACTCCTAATAAAGCTAATTCTTTTGAACCTGTAGTTATAATATTAAAAATACCTACAAACATAAAAGCTCCTGCAATAATTTCAATAACTAAAATTATTCCTAATAATAATGGTACCATGTTTTTAAATGGTGAATTTTTGAAGTGTTCTTTAATAAAAGATAAATTACCATTCCAATCTGTTACTTTATCAACACCCGATTGTAAAAAAGTGACAATTAAAAAAAGTAAGATTAAAATTTCTGTAGCGTTGTTTTGAATAAGTTCCATAAAATTGATTTTAGCAAATATAAGTTATAAATAAAAAAATGTAACATTTATTAAAAATTACGTCATATAGTTGTTAAGTGTTATATTTAGCTTAAAAACTCAATCAACTTAAAACTTTCAAATTATGCCAGTATTTTTATATCCAATTATTTTCTTAGGGATAGTACTTATATTATCTTCTTTCTTTACAGTAAAACAACAATCAGCAGCTATTATAGAGCGTTTTGGTAAGTTCCATAGTATTCGCCAATCAGGTTTACATCTAAAAATTCCACTTATTGATAGAATAGCTGGGAAATTAAGCTTAAAAATTCAACAATTAGATGTAATTATTGAAACAAAAACTTTAGATGATGTTTTTGTAAAATTAAAAGTATCAGTACAATATAAAGTAATAAAAGATAAAGTATATGATTCATTTTATAAGTTAGATTATCCACATGACCAAATTACATCTTATGTATTTGATGTAGTTCGTGCAGAAGTTCCAAAAATGAAGTTAGATGATGTTTTTGTTAAAAAGGATGATATTGCTATTGCCGTAAAATCAGAATTAAATGAGGCAATGATGACTTATGGATATGATATTATTAAAACATTAGTAACTGATATTGATCCTGATGCTCAGGTAAAAGAAGCTATGAATAGAATTAACGCTTCTGAACGTGAAAAAGTAGCAGCTCAATACGAGGGTGATGCCCAACGTATTTTAATAGTAGAAAGAGCAAAAGCTGAAGCTGAGAGTAAGCGTTTACAAGGACAAGGTATTGCAGATCAAAGAAGAGAAATTGCACGTGGTTTAGAAGAATCAGTAGAAGTTTTGAATAAAGTTGGAATTAACAGTCAAGAAGCGTCTGCTTTAATAGTTGTTACACAACATTATGATACTCTACAATCTATTGGTCAAGAAACTAATAGTAATTTAATATTATTACCAAACTCACCACAAGCTGGAAGTCAAATGCTTAATGATATGGTTGCAAGTTTCACAGCTAGTAATCAAATAGGAGAAGCTATGAAGAATAGTAAAAAAAATGACAATAAAGAATAATAAAAACTAAAAAAAAGTTATGATAGTTACTACAACACCAACTATAGAAGGAAAACCTGTTAAAGAATATTTAGGTATTGTTACAGGTGAAACAATTATTGGAGCTAATATTTTTAAAGACTTCTTTGCAGGAATTAGAGATATTGTAGGTGGAAGATCTGGATCTTATGAAAAAGTGCTTAGAGAAGCTAAAAATAGCGCTTTAGAAGAAATGGAAGAGATGGCAAAGCAATTAGGTGCTACTGCTATTGTTGCTGTCGATTTAGATTACGAAACTGTTGGACCCAATGGTGGTATGCTAATGGTTACTGCTTCAGGAACAGCTGTTGTTATATAATAAATGTACAAACATTAAAAGAAAAGCCCAATCAATTATGATTGGGCTTTTTTATTATACTTAATTATTTTTTTTCTTCTATTTGTTCTTCTCCATCTTCAGTTTTTGTAGCATCTTTAAATTCTTTAATACCTGTACCTAAACCTCTCATTAATTCAGGAATCTTTTTTCCTCCAAAAAGTAATAATACTAAAGCAACTACAATAGCTATTTGCCAAGGACCTATCATTCCTAAAAATATAGTAAGTGAAATCATTTTTAAACTAAATTTATACTAGCAAATATACAAAATTAACTTCGGTGTTCAATTACTCCACCTATTACTTTTTTGTCTTTTAAAACTTCAGGGGTTCCTTTATAAAAAATAGATCCACCAAATGACACTTTAGCATCTAAAACTTCACCAGATTGAACTTCAGCTTTTGCCCCAGAACCAGCTCTAATAATATTCATACTAGATACAGTAACATTAAATCCATGATAATTTGCACCTAAGTCAACTTTTACAGTTTGGTTTTTAGTTTTACCAGATAACTTAATTACTGAAGCAGAAGTACTTTTTACTTTCAAATGTTTAACATCGATAACCATGTTAATAAATGCTCCTTCTTGAGCCTTCACTTCTACTTTTTGTTGTTTAATACTTTTACTTGTTATAATTGCACCTTCATTTGCGTCAATAATTGCTATATCATTTGCATAATATAAAGTAATTTTTGCCTTACCTTCAGCTGTAGTTTCAGGAAAAGAAAGAACTATTTTTAATGTATCATTAATAGCTTTAAATTTTACTTTATTAGCCTTCTGCCCTGTTACAACTGCATTAAATTTATCAGATTTTACTAATTCAACATCAATACCATTATACACTTTAAGAGTTGTAAAACTTCCTAAATCTTTAGTAATACTATTTTGAGCAACGATTATAATACTTACAAAAAACAGACTTAAAAAAATAAATTTTTTCATTTTTATTATATTTAATTTGTTTAACATTTAAT
The DNA here is from genome assembly GCF_964512825.1 of Tenacibaculum halocynthiae. Classification (NCBI taxonomy): domain Bacteria; kingdom Pseudomonadati; phylum Bacteroidota; class Flavobacteriia; order Flavobacteriales; family Flavobacteriaceae; genus Tenacibaculum; species Tenacibaculum halocynthiae. The sequence continues at coordinate 280,452 of NZ_CAZELG010000012.1, forward strand.
AAGTTAAACAAGCATAGTATGATTATTATGACAATAACTATACCATTACTATAAAGACAAATATTGAAATTTATTGTTACATTTTAAAGAATTAACTAGTTATTAATTCAAAATCTAAGTGTTTACGCTCTAAATCAGTATGCTTAACTTTAACAACAACTTCATCTCCTAATTGAATCATGTTTTTAGTTGATTGACCAACTACAGCGTATTGTTTTTCATCAAAAATATAGTAATCATCTTTAATATCTCTGATTCTTACCATACCCTCACATTTATTAGATTTTATTTCAACATAAATTCCCCATTCAGTTACTCCAGATACTACTCCTTCAAACTCTTGGTTTTTATGATCTTGCATGTATTTAACTTGCATATATTTTATTGAATCTCTTTCTGCCTTAGAAGCTAACTCTTCCATTTTTGAAGAATGTTTACATTTTTCTTCGTAAATATCAGCTTTAGGTGAATTTTCTCCATCTAAATAATGTTGTAACAAACGATGTGTCATTACGTCAGGATAACGTCTTATTGGTGAAGTAAAATGTGAATAATAATCAAATGCTAATCCATAATGACCTATATTTTGAGTAGTATATTCAGCTTTACTCATAGATCGTATAGCTAAAGTTTCTACCATATTAGCTTCACCCTTTCCATGAACATCACTTAATAGTTGGTTTAAACTTTGAGAAGTTTTTTCTTTTGTTTCGGTATTAATTTTATAACCAAATTTACTTATAATGTTTTGTAATGAAGCTAATTTTTCAATATTAGGCTCATCATGCACACGATATATAAAAGTTTTGTTAGTTGCTTTTCCTTTAGAAAAACCAATAAATTCAGCAACTTTTCTATTAGCTAATAACATAAATTCTTCAATTAATTTATTAGCATCTTTAGATTCTTTAAAAAATACACCTACAGGGTTGGCATTTTGATCTAAATCGAACTTCACCTCTACTCTATCAAATGAAATTGCACCTTCTTTCATACGCTTTTTACGTAATTTTTTAGCCAATTCATCTAATTTTAAGGTAGCTTCAACAATAGCCTCATCTACCATATAACTTTCACCTGTTAATGAAATTTCTGCAGGAATAGTATTTTCTTTAGTTTCAATAATCACTTGAGCTTCTTCATAAGCAAATCTTTTATCAGAATATGTTACAGTTCTTCCAAACCATTCATTTACAATATGAGCTTTCTCATTAACTTCAAAAACAGCAGAAAAAGTTAATTTTTCTTCATTAGGACGCAATGAACATACTCCATTAGATAGCATTTCAGGTAACATAGGTACTACCCTATCAACCAAATATACAGATGTTGCCCTATCATAAGCTTCGTCATCTAATTTAGTTTTAGGTTGTACATAATGCGAAACATCAGCAATATGAATTCCAATTTCGTAATTACCATTTTCTAATTTAGTAAAAGACAAAGCATCATCAAAATCTTTTGCATCTTTAGGATCAATAGTAAAAGTAAGATCATTTCTCATATCTCTTCTTTTTGCTATTTCTTCTTTAGTAATGTCAAATGATAATTTACCTGCCTCTTCTTCTATTTCTTTAGGAAAATCATACGGTAAACCGTATTCTAACAAAATAGAATGTATTTCTGTATCATGTTCACCTGGTTTTCCTAAAACCTGAGTAATTTTTCCAAAAGGATTTTTAGAATTATCTGGCCAATCAGTAATTTTAGCTAATACTTTATCACCATGTTCTGCTCCATTAAGTTTACTTTGTGCAATAAATATATCTGCATACATTTTATTACTGTCAGGTAATACAAAACCAAAATTTTTATTCAATTGTAGTACTCCAACAAAATCTTGCTTTACACGTTCAATAATTTCAACTACATCAGCTTCTAACTTATTACTTTTTCTTTTTTTGTAAACATAAGCTCTTACAACATCATTATGTAATCCTTTGCCTAAGTTTACTGACGGTACAAAAATGTCGTTTTCAAAATCATCAGAAATGAAATATGCATTACCATTTGAAGTAACATCTAAAGTTCCTATATGATATTTCCTATCTTCATTAATTTTATACTTTCCTCTTTCTACTTCTTTAATTTTTTTAGTTGCTGTTAATTCTACTAATTTTTGAAGTATTTGAGTTTTACCATCAGTACCAGTAACACCTAATGCCGAAGCTATTTGTTTATAATTATATTGTTTGTTACTATCTTTATTAAGTATTTTGAAAATATTTCGGGTTAAATCTTTAATTACTTTACCCTTTTTTTTGTAGATTTTTTTCTTTCTAGTCATTAATCTTGCTTCTTATAAAATTTGTACCAAAGTACAAATAAATTTATACCTCAACTTATTAAATAACTGTTATGAATACATTTTTGTATTTTACAACCTTATTAACTTTCTTTTTATATGACAAAATCTTGGTTTCTAATTGTAAATCCAACAGCTGGTAATGGTAATTTTAATAAGCTATGGTTAGAAATAAAACATGAATTAAAAATACAACAAATAGAATATTCATTTGTGTTAACAAACTATCATAAACATGAAATTGATTTAGTTCATGAAGCAATAAATAAAGGTTATAAACATATAATATCTGTTGGTGGTGATGGTACTTTGCACCATATAATTAATGGAATTATGACACAAAATGAAGTAGAAAGTAATCAAATTACTGTTGGTATAATACCTTTAGGTACTGGTAATGATTGGATTAAAACATATAATATTTCTAAAAATATTAAAGAAGCTATTTTATTAATAAAAAAAGAAAATACTGTTTACCAAGATATTGGTTTTCTACAATTAAAAAATACGTCAGCATATTTTAATAATGTTGCCGGTATTGGCTATGATGGTTATGTTGTTAATAAACTTAATAAATTAAAACGTTTTGGACCTGTTGCTTACTTATTAAGTGGAATTGCTGGTTTAATTTTTTATAAAAAAACAACTTTTACTATAGCTATTAACAATCAAATTGTTAGTACTAAGTGTTTAATGACATTATTTGGAATTTGTAAATATTCAGGAGGTGGTATGCAATTAACTAATTATAAATCTCCTAATGATGGTTTATTAGATGTAAGTATTGTAAAGAATTTAACTTTTTTAAATTTATTATTTAATTTGCCTAAACTGTACAACGGCTTAATTACTAAACATAAAAAGGTTAATACTTACTTATCAAACGAATTGTTAATAACCCCTCAAAATATAGAACAATCTATATATATTCAAGCTGATGGAGAATTAATAGGAACTGGTAAAGTTAAAGTAACTCTTTGTAAGGAAGCTATACGATTTGTTATCAATAGTTAATTTTAGTTAAAAAAATCTTAATAAAATTGTAACGTTTTTAAAATTTATTCGTCTTTATAATAGAAAGGCTTTAAAAATGAAAAACTTACGAAAAATAATAGCTTTATTTTTACTTATATTTATTACAGGAATTATAGTTACTGTTATAAGTATAAACACTTCTTTCAAAAAAAATACTTCAGAACAAAAAATTACCTCAAAAGATAGTATCTATTTATTAAAAAAGAATATTTAAAAAACTCTTTTTACTTTTATTCATTCTTCACTTATAAGAAGTATGTTTATTAAGTATATTAAGTTCTATTTTTAAATTTTGAAATACTTTTTACAGTTATTAACATATTATATTATTAATATAAAGAATTTTTAAAATTTTAAAAAAAGAATGATTGTTATTATAGCTTGTGAATATGTAGAGTAAAAAGTTTATTTAAAATTAGGTTTTCTTACTTATTAAATAAGTTAAACAAGTTATCATTTATTTAAGTTCTTTAAAATCAATTATGAAATGTAGTTATTAACAAAAGTTATAAACACTAGTTAACTAACTTTATTGAATTACTTATTTCAATTTCATTGTAAATAAATTGTAAATTTTATGTTGATAAATGTTTCTTAAAAAATCAAAAAAAAAGTTGCATATCTAATATCTATTCTTGTATTGTAAAAAAAATGTAAAAAATCAAATTTTCTTTTTAAAATCTACAAATAGTTCTTAACATTTTAATAATACAATTAAGTACTTAAAAATTAATAGGTTATTAATAACTCTAAAAAAAGCATTGTTAATTACTGTTGATAACCGTTAATAATGGTATTTTTGTGTTTCACAACTAAATTAAAATCAACATATTATGATTATTGCTGTAGGAAACGACCATGCTGGTACTGAATACAAGTTTGAAATAGTAAAACTTTTAGAAGAATTAGGACACAAAGTGATTAATTTTGGTACTAATACAAATGATAGTATGGACTATCCTGATACAATTCATCCAACAGCGGAAGCTGTAGAAACAGGACAAGCTGAAATAGGTATAATTTTATGTGGTAGTGGTAATGGAGCTCAAATGACAGCTAATAAACATCAAGGTGTTAGAGCAGCATTGTGTTGGAATAATGAATTAGTAGAATTAACTCGCCAGCATAATAATGCTAATGTGTTAACAATTCCTGCTCGTTTTGTTTCATTACAACAAGCTTTAGGTTTTGTAAAAATATTTTTATCTACTGAATTTGAAGGAGGGCGTCATGCTAATAGAGTTAATAAAATAGCATGTGAATGTTAGTGAAGTTTGTAGTAAAAAACTTTAAAGAATTAACAGCTTCAGAACTATATGATATACTTCAATTACGTTCTGAAGTTTTTGTCGTTGAGCAAGATTGCGTATACCAAGATATTGATGGAAAAGATGATATAGCATTACATGTTTTAGGTATAAAAAATAATAAGATTATTGCTTATACTCGTTTGTTTGATGGAAATCAATATTTTGATACACCTAGCTTTGGAAGAGTTATAGTAGCAAAATCTGAACGTAAATTTGGATATGGTCATGATTTAATAAAATCATCAATTGAAGCAATTTATAGTAATTTTAATACTAAAAAAATTACGATTTCTGCACAAACTTATCTACAAAAATTTTATAAATCACATGGGTTTGAACCTATTGGAGAAGAGTATTTAGAAGATGGAATACCACATATAAAAATGATAATGAATTAATATGTTTTTTATTTATTTAAAATTATATTAATTCATTTACTTCTTTTACGTCACCTGGTTTTAAGTTTCCTATAAAAATTTCTCCAATTCTAACTCGTATTAAACGAAGTGTAGGAAAACCAACAGCAGCAGTCATTTTTCTGACTTGTCTAAATTTTCCTTCTGTAATAGTTATAGCTATCCAACTTGTTGGGCCATGTCTTTCATCTCTAATTTTTTGAGTTCTATCAGGGAAGTTAGGCTTAACTATTGAAAAAGCTTTACCAGGTTTTGTTATATATTTTTTACCATTAAAACCAATTTCTACTCCTTTTTGAAGCTTATTAATTGCATCTTGAGAAATAATTCCATCTACTTGAACATAATATTCTTTTTCTATTTTATTACTTCTTACTTGTTCACTTACCTTACCATTAGTTGTTAATAAAAGTAAACCTTCAGAAGGAACATCTAAACGGCCAATTGCCATTGTTCCTTCTGGAAAATCATATAACTCTCCTAGCATTTTTTTCTTCCTTTTTGTTTGATTATTAATAAATTGAGAAAGAAAACCATAAGGTTTATGAATTATAAAATGACGGTGTTTTAACATAAAAACAAAAGTAAAACTATTTTAAATTAAATAGAATTTAGAATATATAAATAATTAGACCTCTTATTTGAATAAAAATTTTTTTAATAGACACTTTCCTTATAATTCTCAATATAAAATACATCTTTTCATAGCTTTAATTTTAGGGCTATTATTATTTATTTAAAAATACCTTTATATAGGTAATAACATTTAATATTATAATTGTATTTAGTTATAGTAATGGTATCAATACTATTAATTTCAGAAAAAAGAGAAATTAGTTCATTATTTAATAAACTTCTGTCATCTGTTAAAATCAAGCCTTTTGAATTAGTTTTATAAGAAATATTTTTTGTCCAATAATTAAATTGATCAAATCTTGACGAGTAAGAATATATTTTAGGATTATTCATAGAAAAAGCTAATAAAGAAGCATTTCTATAAGAAGAAGTTAGTATAGGTATTTTATTATTTTCTTGATGTTTTAATACTTTACTTTTTATTTTATGCCAACCATAATGATAGGTACTATCTTCATCTTTACCACCAAAAATTAAAGTTAATGGAACACCGCCGAAATGAATAGTTATAGCAATAATTAGAATAGAAGAAAATATTAAAGAAGATATTTCTTTTTTTTTCTTTATAAGAAAGTTAATAGCCAAAGGTGTTATGAAAAGTAAACCTACAATATTCCAATAATATAAAACATTTGAAAAAATAGATAAGAATAAAAAAGTTATGGTAGATACTAAAAAAATATGCTTAGAAAATTTTATATAAACAATTGTATAAGAATTAATTTCATTATTTTTTTTCTTTTTAAAAAGTTCAATAATTCCCCACCATATAAAAGGAGAAAGCATTACTAAACTACCTAAAATAAAACCAATATAGTTACCTTTAAAGAATTCATAATTTATAAAAGGATCTATGGTTCTTTGTTGAATATTAAATTCAAAAGAACCAAACTTATTTTTAGCATTCCAAATAAGAATAGGAGAACTAACCATTAGTATAATTAATAAACTTAAATAAAGTCTATAATCTTTAAAAACACAATGGAGTTTTTTAGTAAAAATTAATAAAGAAATAATCCCTAATCCTAAAAATATGGCATTGTATTTTGATATAATTGCTAACCCTAAAAATAAACTTCCTAAAAAAATATTTTTAGTAGTGCCTTTTTCATTTACCCATATTTCGTGTATAAAATTTATGTAAAAATAACCGGATATAAAGCAATTGGTTATTAGTATGTAATCGTTCCAAGCAAAAGAAGTAAATAAATAAAATAAAGGACTTGAAAAGAATAGAATGAGATACAAATAGGGAGTGTTATAATTTAATTTTTTTATTATAAGAATTAATATATATGAAATACAAATAGAAGATAAAAAAACTGGAAGTCTTAAAATAAATAAAGACGTTCCAAAGAATGAAGTGAACATATTTTGAATTAAAGCTTGTAATGCTGGATGATCATGGTAAGATAAATCAGGATGTTGGCCCCAAAGCCAGTAATATGCTTCATCTGGATTAGGAAAAATAAAAAACCAGTAGTAAATTTTAGTAGCAATTGTAATAAATGCTAAAAAGAATATAAATGTTCTTTTTGTAAAAGTATTCAACACTATATTTTTTGTTTTCAAAAGTAAATTAAGTAAGTATATTGTATGTTATTATATTGTGATTTTACTGATAAAAAAAAAATATAAAAATGAAAAGTATTGCTACTTTTTTATAACTTAGCAACTCTTATTTTTACACTAATTTTAGCAGATTTTATGGCAGCAGATAAAGAAAAAGAAGCAAAATTAAAAGCGCTTCAACTTACACTAGATAAGTTAGATAAAACTTATGGAAAAGGAGCAGTAATGAAATTAGGTGATAGTCAAGTAGAAGATATTGAGGCTATTTCATCAGGATCATTAGGTTTAGATTTAGCTTTAGGCGTAGGAGGATATCCAAGAGGAAGAATTATTGAAATTTATGGACCAGAATCATCAGGTAAAACTACTTTAAGTATACATGCAATTGCTGAAGCTCAAAAGGCAGGAGGTATTGCTGCTTTTATTGATGCTGAACATGCTTTTGATCGTTTTTATGCAGAGAGCTTAGGAGTAGATGTTGATAATTTAATCATATCTCAACCAGATCATGGTGAACAAGCATTAGAAATTGCTGATAATTTAATACGTTCAGGTGCAATTGATATTGTGGTTATTGATTCAGTTGCTGCATTAACACCTAAATCAGAGATTGAAGGTGAAATGGGAGACTCTAAAATGGGACTTCATGCTCGTTTAATGTCACAAGCATTGCGTAAATTAACAGGTACTATTAGTAAAACTAACTGTACAGTTATATTTATAAACCAATTACGTGAAAAAATTGGTGTTATGTTTGGAAATCCTGAAACAACAACAGGTGGTAATGCCTTAAAATTTTATGCTTCAGTTCGTTTAGATATCCGTAGAAGAACTCAAATTAAAGATGGCGATAAAGTTATTGGAAACAGTACTAAAGTAAAAGTTGTTAAAAATAAAGTAGCACCACCATTTCAAATGACTGAGTTTGATATTATGTATGGACAAGGTATTTCTAAAGTAGGAGAAGTATTAGATATTGGTGTTGAATATGGAATTATAAAGAAAAGTGGTTCATGGTTTAGCTATGGAGACACAAAATTAGGTCAAGGTAGAGATGCTGTAAAAGGTGTTATAAAAGATAATCCTGAGCTAATGGAAGAACTTGAAAATAAAATAAAAGAGGCTATTGAAAATCAAGATTAAGTATATACATTAAAAGTTCAAACTATTACTAATCAAAGCTGTAGAAGTTAATTCTATAGCTTTTTTTATGGTTTTTATGTTTTATTTAATAGTAATGTTAATTTATTACCATATTATAATATTATATTAACTATTAATGTTGTTTAGGTGTTTTTAATGTTAAATTGCTGAAAATTTAATATTTAATTAACTCTTCTAAACATGAAACAACTAACTAGAACTATCCTATTATTAATTGGATTACTATCATTTTCAACCTATTCTCAAGAAAGTGATGATATACCAACTCGGTGTGATACACCATCACGACAAAACTATTTTTTGCAAAATGATAAAGCAAGAATAGAAGCAGAAAAACATGAACATTTAACTAAAAAATTTATAAAAAAAAGAAAAGAAGAATTTAAAAAAGGAACAGCAAATAGAGCTTCTAAATATGTTATACCTATTGTATTTCATGTTTTTGGTACTGATTTCGTTGGTAAAAAGGTTGATGATGCTTTAGTTAAAGATGCCTTAAAAAAAACTAATGAAGATTTTAATGGGCTTAACAATGATTTTCATGATGTATCTGATAGATTTAAAAACCTCAGGTCAACCTTAGATGTTGAATTTCGTTTAGCTGAAGTAGATCCTAACGGAAATCCAACAACAGGTATAAATTATTATACAAATAGAGCCGGATTTGGAGCAGATAACATTTATGATGAAGAAATTGCCAAGTTTGCTTGGGATAATTATAAATATTTTAATGTTTATATTTTATTAGACTTAAAAAAGGATGGCAAACTTAATAGATCTGGAGTAGCATGGTACCCAAATAAAGATCAATCAGATAGAAATGTAGCAAGAGCAGTTTTTAATGGGAGATATTTAGGAACTAATAGTAATGAAAACTTTAGAAGAATATTAACTCATGAATTTGGTCACTATTTAAATTTAGCACACACTTTTGAAGGTGGGTGTTCAGGTACAGGAGATAATGTTAATGATACTCCAGCAACTACAGTTAGCTTAGATTGTATAGTTACACAAGAAAAATGCTCAGGAGCAGGAATTCCAAATTCTGAAAATTTTATGGATTATTCTGATTGTTATAGAATGTTTACAAGAGGTCAAATACAGCGTATGCAAGCTGCTTTAGATTTCTCTTCAAGAAAACCTTTATGGCAAACAAGCAATCATGCTGAAGTATTTTCACAAAATACAAATGAACCAAGATTGTATTATAATTACACTACATTTACTGAAAGTTTTGAAAATGATGGAACCATTGGTGGAGGAAGAGATGTAAAAATTACATTAGTAAATGGCCCAAAATTTTCAAATGTAGGAACATTACCTAGTAATAGTTATACAGTTGAAAACTTACCTTCTGGTTTAAATGTACAAGTGGTAAGTAATAGTACTACAGAAGCTGTAGTTCGTTTAACTGGGAAAGCTGTAAGCCATATAAAAGATAATAACATAAGAAACTTAAAGTTAACATTTAATAATGCTGCTTTTATTGGTTTTAATGCTGTAAATATTAAAGGATATAGCCGACCAGATTTACGTATAGAGTATAATAATGCTTATGAAAGTACATATTTAACTTTTGATGAATTAAGACAAGTAGCTATAGACGGAAATAACTTTGTAGGTTTTGGAATAACCCCAGGTCAACAACGTCCTAGGTATGAGCTTTCTGTAGATGATAATAAATTAATGATCGGATTTGATGCAGGAACTAAACATGTGGCGGTTAATGTTAACAAACAAGTTTTATTAATTGAGGAAGGTACTACAATTGGGCCTAATTTAAACTGGGATCATGATGACAGAGATAGACTTTTATTAGATAATACTTATCAAGTATGGAAAGGTAAAAGAGGTTTTGTAGGTATGAGAATTGAAAGAGAATCTTTTCCTGGAAAATATTTTTATGGATGGGCAAGAGTTGAGGTATCTTCAGATGGAAAAATAGCACGATTTATTGATTATTATTCGCATAAAAACCCAGAAGCAACTGTTAAAGCAGGTATAGGAGATAAACCATCTATTGCATTATCTAAGCCAGTTTTTTTTGAAGACGAAGTTAATAACGGAACTTTTTCAGAAGAAATAGATATTATTCTAGAAGGTAGTGCAAATTTTACTTCTCAAAATTTAGCTAATGGTATACATTTTACAATTACTAATTTACCACCGGGATTATCAGCTAGTATTCAAAAAGTAACTAGTAAATTAGGGAAGTTAAAAATACAAGGTACTGCAAGTAGTCATGTTGTAGGTGATGGAACATTAGCAAAAATTCAATTTAATGAATCAGCATTTACTATTGCTCCAAGCAATAAAACGAATTTTGACTTACAAATTAGATTTTTTGATCCTTATGATATTACATACATAAGTACAGAAAATTTAACTCCTTGGATTAATAGTAGTAACACCAATAGATGGATCTATATAGATACAGATTTTGATTTTGGTGATAATTCTAGGTATTCTATAACTCATTATACTGATAATTCTAACAATGGAGAATATGTAGTATTAAATGCTAGAGGAAAAGGATTTACAATGGATGCTACTACCCTACATCCTATTTCTCTTAATGTTGGAACGCAAGTAAACGCATCAAGTAGTTTTGTTTCTACTGGTTATGGGGTTAATAATGCCCCAAGACTATCAGGAACTGGTGTTCCTCATAATGGAAAAATTACTTATACAGGATTACGTTTTAGAGACCGAGCAGGAAGATTACACTATGGATGGATGAAATTTGAATCTAGACCAAACGGATTTGAAGCTAGGTTACTTGCTATAGCTTATAACAAAAGACCAAATGAAGCAATTACGGTAGGTCAAATACCTAATGATTATTGTTATGCAGCTGCAAATATTAATGAGAAATATGATGATTATTCTAGTGCAATAGGAACTTTTAATTTTGAACAGTTTTCTCAAAAATCAGATTTTCCTCAAAACTATACTGACTTTACAAGTAAAACGATAAAAGTACGTCCTGGTGCTAATAATTTTTCTATAAAAGATGATGGAATAAAAACATCAGGAACAAATATTCTTGGTATTTGGATTGATTTAAATGGAGATAAAGATTTTGAAGATAATGGAGAACAAATTCATATGTCAAACCCTTATCCAGCAGGAAGTGATTATGGAGGAGAAGTAACATTACCAAATGTAAACGGAACTTATACATTACGTATTACAATGAAAAATGAAACAGAATCAGATAATCCTAAACCATCTCCTTGTGATTTCTTTTTACATGGTGAAGTAGAAGATTATACTATTAATATTTCAAATTCAAATCCAATATATCCAGTAGCTAAATTTGAAATGCCTGAGAGTATTTCTGCCAAAGAGTTATTGGTAGTAACAGATGCTTCTACTAGAGAACCAGATTCATGGAATTGGGAATTTGAAGGAGGAGTTCCAGCTACGTTTAATGGTAAAACTCCACCTAGTATTTATTATGAAAATGTAGGTACTTTTAAAGTGAAATTAACAGTTAAAAAAGGAAGTGTTTCACAAAGTATTGAAAAATCATTAAAGGTTAATCCACATCCAACAGAGTATTGTCAAGTTTCAAGAAGAGGAACTTATCCACGAAGAAATGATGTAACAAAAGTTGTGTTTGGTGATATTAACAATGTAACACAAAAAGGTGGAACTGGATATGGTGATTTCACTAGTTTATCTACAAGTTTAATACAAGGACAAACATACCCTATTGAGTTAACAACATATCAACAAATTACAAATGCAACTAGTGAAGCAGGAACTAATTTAGTTGTTTGGATTGACTGGAACAGAAACAATGAATTTTCTGATAATGAAATAGCTTATGAAAGAAGAGCAGTAGCTTCAGATACTCCAGATATGGTATTAAATGGAAATATAACTGTTCCTAAAATTTATTCAAATGGAACATCTTTAATGAGAGTAATTCGTTATTATTCATACGACAATAATGATAGGCCAAGATGTGGTGAAATAGTTGAAGCTGATATAGAAGATTATACAGTTAATCTTACAGGAACAACAGTTCAAGCTCCAGTAGCTAATTTTGAAGCAAATTCAACTACAATTACAGAAGGAACAACAGTTGTTTTTACTGATAGTTCTACAAACAGTCCTACAGGATGGTCATGGTCGTTTGATGGAGGTACTCCAACTACATCAATAGAACAAAACCCTTCAATTACTTATAATTCAGAAGGTACATTTAAAGTAACGTTAACAGCTAGTAATTTAGGTGGTGATAATACAATGACAAAAGAAGGGTATATTACAGTAAATAAAGGCTCAAGTATTACCTATTGTGAATCAGCAGGAACACGAGTACAATACGAATGGATTTCAGGAGTAAAAGTAGGTAGTTTTATAAATAACTCAGACGCTCAAAAGTATTCAGATTTTACATCAAAAACCATAACATTACCAGGAGGTTCATCAAATGAAATAACGTTAACACCAGGGCATTCAGGATCTGCTTATAAAGAGTATTTTAAGGTTTGGATAGATTATAATCAAGATGGAACTTTTGGAACAGATGAGGTAGCTTTTGATGCAGGGTCAGCATCAGCAACAGCAGTAACTGGAACAATAGAAGTACCAGCAAGCGCAAAATCTGGAAATACAAGAATGCGAGTATCGATGAAATATAATGCTGCTCCAAATCCATGTGGTAGTGTTGGAGATGGAGAAGTAGAAGATTATACTGTAAATATTTCAGGGTCAACAAATCCAAATCCTATTACGTATTGTGAATCCGCAGGAACACGAGTACAGTATGAATGGATTTCAGGAGTAAAAGTAGGTAGTTTTATAAATAACTCAGATGCTCAAAAATATTCAGATTTTACATCTAAAACAATATCATTAGGAACTGGGTCTTCAACAGAAATAACGTTAACACCAGGGCATTCAGGAACTGCTTATAAAGAGTATTTTAAAGTATGGATAGATTATAATCAAGATGGAACTTTTGGAACAGATGAAGTAGCTTTTGATGCAGGATCTGGATCAACGACTGCAGTAACTGGAACAATAGAAGTACCTGCAAGTGCAAAATCTGGAAAAACAAGAATGCGAGTATCAATGAAATATAATACTGCTCCAAATTCATGTGGTAGTGTTGGAGATGGTGAAGTAGAAGATTATACTGTAAGTATTAATTCTAATGCTCAGTCAAGACTCAATACTTCTGATATACAGTTAGATGAAACTACAATATATCCAAACCCTGTTAGTCGTGAATTAATAATTACTTTAAGTAATAAAACTGTAATTAAAAATTCAAATATTAAAATTCAAATATTAGATATTACAGGTAAAAATATTACAGAAAAAAGAAATATTAATAGTCAAAAAATCAGACTTAATATAGAAAATTTAGAAAACGGAACTTATATTTTACAAATTATAAATAGAAATAAAAAAGAACATAAAATATTTATTAAAAAATAAAATAAGTTTAAACATTATAAAAACTGCTAAAAATTATTTTTAGCAGTTTTTTTGTTTTTAGCATAGGGTAAAATTTTAGTTAGACGTATTGTAATTAATGAATCACTTAATAGTGGTATATCATTATAAAAACCTAACTATATGAAACAATATTATTTTTTAGTATTATTATTAACTACTACTTTAGTAACTGCACAAGAAATAGTTATTAATGAAATTCAAGCAAAAAATTTAAGTACTTATAAAAATCCAAAAACAGGAGAATACTCTGATTGGATTGAATTAAAAAATACAACAAGTTCATCAATTGACCTTAGTGGTTATTTTTTAACTGATGACAAAGAGAACTTAAAAAAGTGGACTATTCCTTCAGGAACAAAAATATTAGCTAATGGTTTTTTATTAATAATAGCAGATAATACAAATTCTGGTTTAAGTACCAATTTTAAGTTATCAACTACAGGAGAAGAAATTATACTTTCTAAAAAAGATGGCTCAGAAATACATAAAATAGAATACCCTTTAATTCAAAATGATGTTTCTTATGGTCGTTTAGTTGATGGTTCTTATTCTTTTATGAATAAACCAACGCCAAGTTCAGAAAACACAGATAGTTCTGCATTTACTTTATTAGATTCTGATATTAAAATAAACATACCTACAGGTTTATATAGCGCTAATCAAACTATAGAAATAACAAAAAAAGGAGAAGGGAAATTGTATTATACATTGAATGGAACAAAACCATCATTGAGTTCAATATTATATTCTGGACCAATAACTATTGATAAAAACACAGTGTTAAAAACAATAGTAATTAAATCATTAACAGAGTATAGTAGTATTGAAAACCGATCTTATATTATTGGAGCTACTCATAATTTACCTGTAGTTTTATTAACGTCAGATAATTCTTATTTGAATTCAAATAAGAAAGAAGTAATTGATGGAAGAGTTCAATTTAATTTTATAGAGAAAGATGGTACAGTTGCTATTAATCAGTATGCAAATTTTAGAGAGTCAGGAAGAACATCAAGAAATCAACCTCAATTAAATGGTAAAGTAGAAGCTGATGGAGTATACGGAGATGATGATTTTGATTATAAAATGTACCCAAATAAAAAAACAGATGAATTTGAGAGTTTTTTACTAAGAAATGCAAGTCAAGATTGGTCAGAAACACATATGAGAGATGCTTTTATAGCTAGGTTATTAGGTCAAAATAATTTAGCAGATTTTCCTTTTGAAGGATATCGCCCTGCAGTTTTATATGTAAATGCAAAATATCAAGGTATTATTAATGTAAGAGAAGATGATGATAATGATTATGTGAAACATAATTATGATTTAAAGAAAGGAGAATTTAAAAAAAATGGTAGAGATTGGATTCCATATACTTTTACAACAGATAGAGAAAAATTTGATAAAATATTGAATTTTAATGATCATGTAAATGCTCAATTTTTAATTAGTTATGCTGAGTTAAATGAATATGGATTTGGAAGTTGGAAAGATTTATCAGGTAAAACAGCTCATGAAAACCACTATTTTATGCATGATTATGATGCTACTTTTGGTTTACTTGGAGAAGATCATGTTCCTTTAACTGGATCGATGCCGGTATCATCAATTATACCTTCTGAAATGAAAGCACATGAGGCTTATAAAACAGAAGCTATACAATTTATTAGCGCTACTATAAATCATATTTATAATAAAGACCGAGCAATTACTATTTTAAATAAAATGGAAGAAGAACTGGAAAGTGAAATTCCAGCACATGCAATTATAAATTCTAAATTAGCTGTTGATCAAGGTTATAATAAATATAATAAACCTCCTTTTGCAAATTTAACTGAATGGAAAAATAATGTTGAAGCGCTTAGAAAAGATATAAAAGGAAGATTTGATTCTACTATTTTTAATAGAATAAAAAATGAATATTCACTAGAAGATCCAATACTAGTAACTTATGAGAGTTCAGATATAACAAAAGGAATTATAAGAGTTCATAATGTGAAATCTGTTAAAGAAACATTTACAGGAACATATTTTAAAAATATACCTATTCATTTTTCTGCTGAAGCTTTACCAGGATATAAATTTGTTCGATGGGAAGGAGATTTTACAAGTACAGATTTAAATATTTCTCCAGTTTTTTCAACAAATTCTAGAATTAAAGCAGTTTTTGAACCAGTAACATCATCACCAACTAATTTAGTTATAAACGAGGTTCAGGGAAAAAATGACACAACTATTGCTGATGAAAAAGGAGAATTTGACGATTGGATTGAAATTTATAATCCAAATGATAAACCAGTAAATTTAGCAGGTTATTATGTATCTGATAATCCATCAGAACCATTAAAGTGGAAAATTCCAAATACTAATGTTAGTAAAACAACTATTAAAGCAAAAGGTTTTTTGTTACTATGGGCTGATAAAGATGTAGATCAAGGAGAAAACCATTTAGGTTTTAAATTAAAAGGTACAGATCAAGTAATATTAACAGCGCCTGATGCAACTAAAAAAATTCAAGAAATTTCTTTTACAGCTATTGATACAGATTTTTCTTACGGAGCAAAAGTAGATGCAAGTACTGAGTACGTTGTTTTTACTAAACCAACCCCAGGAGTCTCTAATAATTCTGTATTAAGTACAGAAGATTTTGAAGGAATTACTTCTAAAATAGAAATATACCCAAATCCAACAATTGATGTAATTACGATCAAAGGAATATCTGAAAAATTGAATTGGAAATTATACGATATTACAGGAAAAAAAATAAGAAAAGGAATAAAAAAAGTAATACAATTAAATGATTTAGAAAAAGGATTATATGTTTTAATTATAAATGATAAAACATCATTAAAAGTCTTAAAAAAGTAAGCTATAATTTATTGTTTATACTAATTTAAAAAAGTGATTGATATTTCAATCGCTTTTTTTGTATTTTAAAGGTTGTCAATTTAAGACAAAAATAAAACAGTAATCCTAGTATACATTTGCATTGTGGAAACAAAAGAATTCTATAAAAACCGGTTGCAACAAGTTGTTTCTTATTTACGATCTAAATACAATGAGAAAATATCTATTCAAGAACTTGAAGAGTTTTCGAGTTTTTCATATAGGAATCTTCAGCGTGTATTTAAAGCATACTATAATGAAACTATAGGAGCTTATGTTACAAGAATAAAGGTGGAAAACGGAGCAAAGATGTTAGTATATTCTTTAAAAGAAATTAAGTTAATAGCTGAAGAAATAGGATATTCAGATGTACAAACATTTAGTAAATCGTTTAAAAAACACTTTGGAATTTCACCAGCAAAGTATAGAAATAAAAAAGAAGAATTATTTCAAAAGAAGAACAAAAATAACATAAAAACCATGCCTTTTTTTGAAGAAAGAATTACTGTTTTACCTGCTCAAAAAGTAGTATATACTACTTTTAAAGGCGATTATTATAGTACGAAATTAGATAGAGCTTGGGAAAAGTTTTTAGAAGAAGCTTCTAAACTTAAAATAGATGTTAATACAGCAGAATTTTTTGGAATTATATGGGATGAACCTATAATATCTGAAATAATTAATTATGATTATGATGCTTGTATTGTAATTGATTCTATTGAAACACCTCCAAAAAAGTTTAAGGTGAAAACTATTCCTGAGCAATGTTATGCAGTATTCAAACATATAGGAACGTATCAAAGTATTTCTAAAACGTATGATAAAATTTTCACTAGATGGTTATTTACAACAGATCTTGAAGTTTCAGAAAAACCTTTTATTGAAAAGTATACGAAACATGAAGGAAATACAAATAATGAGAGTGAATTTGAAACAGAAATTTATATACCTTTAAAAAAAGGCTGATTTATAATTAGCCTACAACATGAAACAAATGAAAATTATAATTATATTATTTAGCTTTTTATTTACTTCTAAGTCATGTACTAAAAAAGAAGAGATAAAAATGAACACTCAACAAGTATCAATTCAAAAGCTATATTTTAATGCTAAAATATATACAGTTAATGATGCAAAACCTTGGGCTGAAGCAATGCTTATTGAAAAAAACAAAATAGTTTTTATAGGAACAAATAAAGAAGCAGCATTAAAAGCTGATAAGAATGTTGAAAAAATAGACTTAAAAGGAAAATTAGTATTGCCTGGCTTTCATGATGTTCATATGCATCCTATGGAAGTAGGGTCTACAACAACTTCTTTTGTGTTAAATGAAAATGAAACAAATGCAGAAAATTATATTTCAGAAATAAAAAAAGCATCAAAAAAAAATCCAAACGTTAAATGGTTAATAGGATTTGGACACTCAATTAATACATTATTAGATGCAAAAAGAAACCCATTAACTATTATAAATGAAGCTATTTCTGATAGACCTGTAATTATAATGGAACAAACCTCTCACTCTATGTGGTTAAATTCAAAAGCATTAGAACTAGCAGGAATTACTAATATTAGCCCTAGCCCTCAAGGAGGAATTATAATGAAAGATAATGGGAAGTTAAATGGTATTTTAATTGATAATGCAGGAGATGTAGTTTTTCAACAAGCCATAAAGGCAGTTAATAACCCTAATGGAGAATATGATGGAATGGTTTCTTATGTACTTCCTGAATTAGCAAAAAATGGTATTACTTCGGTTTCTGATGCAAGAACATATTGGAAAAGAAAGCAACATAAAACTTGGGAAAATTTAGCTACTGATGGTAAACTAACAGCTCGATTTAATTTAGGTTTATGGGCATATCCAACAGAAAAAGATAAAGATCAAATTGCTTCATTAAAAGCATTATTTTCTAATGATGAAAACAGTTTATTAAAAATTAACCAAATCAAATTGTATTCAGATGGTATTACTCATAATACAACCGCTGCATTACATTCGAATTATAAAGAAGATTTCTTTGGTTTATCAACTAATAATGGGTTGAATTATTTTACAGAAGAAAGAATTGGAAAATATATTCAAGAATTAGAATCAGTAGGATTTGATTTTCACATTCATGCAATAGGTAATAGAGGTGTTCATGAAGCACTCAATGCAATTGAAAAGAAAGGTACTACTATTGGAAGGCATAGATTAACTCATGTAGAAATGGTTGATATTTCTGATTTAAGTAGGTTTAAAAGATTAAATGTAACAGCTGATGCTCAGGTTACTGGAGATTTTACTCAGCCTCAATACTGGCATGAAAACAATCATTTATTAGGAAGTACATTAGCCAATAATCAAGTACCTATAAAATTATTAAAAGAAGCTGGAGCAAGATTAACTTTGAGCAGTGATTGGAATGTAAGCACATTAAATCCATTTGTTGGAATTCAGAATGCAGTTACAAGAGTACCACAAAATATATCATTAAAAGAAGCAATAAAAGCATATACAATTAATGGAGCTTATGTAATGCGTCAAGAAGATAAAGTTGGGTCTTTAAAAGTAGGGAAACTAGCAGATTTTGTTGTTTTAGACAAAAACATTTTCACAATATCTTCAAATCAAATTAAAACAACTAAAGTTATTATGACAGTATTTAATGGGAAAGAAATTTATAAAAAGTAGTTTTCGAATAGTTTTTTGTTATAAAAATTAAATAAAAAAATGATTTAGTATAAATCTAAACCAATAAATAATTATACTATAATTATAAGTAAATTCGTATTAAAAAACGAATGATTCATATATCAGAAGACATACAATTAAAAGAGATTTTGAATTCAGATTCTGAATCTCTTTTTAATTTAATGAAGGAAATTTACCCAGCAGCTTATAGTCATTTTTGGAAAGATGGGGGAGAATGGTATGTGCAGAGTCAATATTCTGAAAAGAACATTTTAAAAGAACTATTACAAGAAAACACAGATTATTATTTTGTAATTTACAAAGGAGAAATTATAGGTAATTTTAGAATTATTTGGAATAGTGAATTAGAAGGTTTAGAAAATAAGAAGTCTGTAAAACTTCATAGGGTTTATCTACATTCAAAAACACAAGGAAAAGGAGTTGGTAAAAGTTTATTAAATTGGTTAGAAGAAGAAGCAATAAAAAAACAATATGAATTAATATGGTTAGATGCTATGGATGAGCAACCGCAAGCTTTTGAGTTCTACAAAAAAAAGGGATACCAATATCATTCACATTGTTTTTTAGATTTTGACTTATTACATGATGAGGTTAGAAAAATGAGTCAGGTGTATAAATTAATTTAAACACCAGTGCTTCCAAAACCACCAGCACCACGTTCAGTTTCGTCAAGAACAGTTACTTCTTGCCAGTTAATACGTTCATGTTTTGCTATTACCAATTGAGCAATACGTTCACCATCATTTATAACAAAATTTTCATTAGAAAGATTTACTAAAATAACTCCAATTTCTCCTCTATAATCTGCATCAACAGTTCCAGGAGCATTTAAAACAGTAATTCCTTTTTTTGCAGCCAATCCACTTCTTGGTCTAACTTGAGCTTCAAAACCAACAGGTAAAGCAATAAATAAACCAGTTTTTACGATTACTCTTTCTAAAGGCTTTAATGTTATTGCTTCTTCAATATTAGCACGTAGGTCCATCCCTGCAGAACCTTCTGTTTCATATGCTGGAATTTGGTGTTTTGATTTGTTAATAATTTGTACGTTCATCTGCTTTTATTTTTTCAAGTTCAAATATAATAACCTTAAGTTTTAGATAGTAGTTTCTATATTTATTAATTTCGCATTATTAAACAAACTACTTTATGAAAGACACTAAAAGGATAGCCGTTTTAGGAGGCGGAAGTTGGGCAACAGCTATTATAAAAATGCTTTCTGAAAATTTAGAAACCATAGGTTGGTATATGCGAAGTGTATATGCAATTGAACATATTAAACGTAATAAGCATAACCCTAGTTATTTAAGTTCAGCAGAGTTACATCCAGAACAATTAGATTTATCAGATGATATGAACGTTATAGTTGATAATTATGATATTTTAATTTTTGCTATTCCTTCAGCTTTTTTAAAAACAGAATTAGATAAACTAACAACATCTTTAGAAAATAAAGTTATTTTTTCTGCCATTAAAGGAATCGTTCCCGAATCTGGCCTTATAGTTGGTGAACATTTTCATGAAAAACATGCTATTCCGTTTGAAAATATAGGAGTTATAACTGGGCCTTGCCATGCAGAAGAAGTTGCTATGGAGCGTTTATCATACTTAACATTAGCTTGTCAAGACCAAGAGAAAGCTAAAGATTTAAGCAATTTTATTGCAGGACGTTACATAAAAATTAAAATTTCAGATGATATTATTGGTACCGAATATGCGGCAATGCTTAAAAATATTTATGCTATTGCAGCTGGAATAGCTCACGGATTAGGATATGGAGATAATTTCCAATCAGTATTAATGAGCAATGCTATACGTGAAATGAAACGTTTTATTAAGAAAGTACATAAAATGAAACGTAATATTAATAACTCTGCTTACTTAGGAGATTTATTAGTTACAGGATATTCTGTATTTAGTAGAAATAGAATGTTTGGAAATATGATAGGTAAAGGATATACTGTTAAATCAGCAATGTTAGAAATGAGTATGGTTGCTGAAGGATATTATGCAGCTAAAAGTGCATATAACATTAAGAAAGATAATGGGGCTAAAACACCTATAATTGATGCAGTTTATAATGTTTTATATGACAAGAAAGAAGCGAAAGATGAGTTTAAAAAGTTAACAAATAGATTAGATTAGTTGTTTGCATTTGTACAAATAACCTCTTCTTATAAATAAGAAGTCTCATCAATCGCTTCTATAATTGAGTTGTGTGTGGTTTTGTATAGAAATACAATAGCGACAAATTTAGGCTAAAAATCTGATTTACAAATTTTTTTATAAAAAATCTTACTTTAAGATAAAAAGTATATTTTTACACTTTAAATAATTTTTATTACTTTTAGTTTAAAATTTAACAAAAATGAAAACAATTCAAGAAGCTGTTGAAATTACTATCAGAAAAACTCCCTTTATAGAAGAGGCTTTAAATGAAAAGTTAATTAACGTATCATCACTAGCTAGAGAAATATTACCTGATGTTTCTAAGTTACTTAAAAAAGAAATAAAAGTAGGTGCTGTAATGATGGCTATTAATAGGTTATCTCCAGTAAACGAATTACGTATTAGAAAAAATATTAAAAAACTAGCATTAGATTTAGGAGATGTTATAGTTCGTTCTGATTTGTGTGATTTTACTTTTAAAAATACTACTTCTTTACTAAAAGAAATAGCAAAGATTTTAAGTAAATCTGCTGATAGTAATGATTACTTTTTAACCGTTTCTCAAGGAATTTTTGAAACTAATATTGTTACTAGTAAAAATTTACAACCTTTTGTTGAAGATATCTTTAAAAGCGAAATATTAATTAACAGTGTTAATGATTTAGCTTCAATAACAATTAAACTTCCAAAAGAAAATTTAGAACAATCAGGTGTTTATTATTTTATATTAAAGCAATTTGCTTGGGCTAATATAGCTGTGCAAGAGGTAATATCAACTACCCACGAAATGACCGTTGTAGTTAAAGAAGAAGATGTTAATGAAACTTTTGCCATTTTAATGGACTTAAAATTGAATTAGAATAGAAAGAATGTCAAAGAAAGACCCCTATGCTTCGTTAAGAATTAAAGAGTTTAATATTTTTCTTTTAGTACGATTTGCATTAGTTTTTGCATGGTCCATGCAATTTATTATTATAGAATGGCAGGTTTATTCATTAACTAAAGATCCTTGGAGCTTAGGTTTAATAGGTGCTTTTGAGTTTTTACCAGCTTTTTCTATGGCTTTGTTTGCTGGACATATTGTTGATCAAAAAGAGAAGCGAAATTTATTAGCATTGTGTATAGGCTTGTTTTCTTTAATTAGTTTAGGGTTATACTTTTTAACAGACCCTAATTTTGTAGAAGGATGGAGTTCTAACACCGTTTTATATTCTATATACGCATTAGTTTTTTTTGGTGGTTTTTTACGTTCATTTTTTGGACCAACTATTTTTTCATTAATAGCTTTAATAGTTCCTAAAAAATTATACCCTAATGCAGCTACTTGGAGTAGTACAACATGGCAAATAGCAAGTGTTTTAGGACCAGCTTTTGCAGGGTACTCTATTCACCTTTTAGGTGTAAACCTTTCATTATGTATTGTATTCGGATTGGTGTTATTTTCTTTTTTTATGGTGTTTTTTATTAAAAGAAAACCTATTATGAATCCTAAAAAGGGAGAACCTATAAGAAAAAGTTTAGGAGAAGGAATTTCTTTTGTTTTTAAAACAAAAGCTATTTTAGGTGCAATTACGTTAGATATGATTTCTGTTCTTTTTGGTGGAGCAATTGCTTTATTACCAATATTTGCACAAGATATTTTAGAAGTAGGTGCTAAAGGTTTTGGCGCTTTACGAGCAGCTCCAGCAATAGGAGCGTTCTTAACCATGTTAATTACTGCTTATATACCCATTAGTAAAAATGCTGGTATGAAGTTATTAAGTGCAATATTTGGTTTCGGACTTTGTATTATTGTTTTCGGATTATCAACGTCATTTTATATTTCTCTAGTAGCTTTATTTTTTAGTGGAGTTACTGACGGAATATCTATGGTTATTAGACAAACCATTTTACAGTTAAAAACACCTGATCATATGAGAGGAAGAGTATCTTCAGTAAATTCTATGTTTGTTGGATCATCAAATGAATTAGGAGCTTTAGAAAGTGGTTTAACGGCTAAATTAATGGGGACTGTAACTGCAGTTGTTTTTGGAGGAACAATGACATTAATTACCGTAGTGTCTACAGGTATTCTAAATCCAACACTTCGTAAGTTAGACCTAACAAAAGATTTAGAAGAGCATGAAAAAGATGAAAGTTAAAATTACTTTTTTCTAGTCTTAGTAAATAAATCCCATAAAACTACACCGCAACTAACAGATATATTTAAAGAGTGTTTGGTTCCTAGTTGAGGTATTTCAATACAGGTATCAGAAATAGAAACTACTTCTTGTTGTACTCCTTTAACTTCATTTCCAAATACAACAGCATATTTTTGGTTGTCTTCAGGAGTAAAAGTATCTAACATTGTACTATTTTCTGCTTGTTCAATACTTAAAACCTTTATGTTTTCATTTTTTAAACGCTTAACTAACTCTATGGTGTCTTCTATATGTTCCCAAGCTACCGATTCAGTAGCACCTAAAGCGGTTTTGTGAATTTCTTTGTTAGGAGGTGTAGCTGTAATACCACACAAATAAATTTTTTCAATTAAAAAAGCATCAGAAGTTCTAAAAACTGAGCCTACATTGTTTAAGCTTCTAATATTATCTAAAACTACTAGAATTGGTGTTTTTGAAGTTTGTTTAAACTCTTCAACACTAATTCTACCTAATTCGTTGTTTTTAAGTTTTCTCATTGCTGTTCATATTAATTAAAAATTCTAGGTTTTTAGTATAAAACAGACTACTAAAAACCAACAACTAGTCACTTTTTTTTATCTTCGCAAAACTAACTGAAAAAATCCATAAACTTGGCAAAAGCAAAGGCAAAAAAGGTAACACCATTAATGCAACAGTATAATGGAATTAAATCTAAATATCCAGATGCAATGTTGTTATTTAGAGTGGGAGATTTTTATGAAACCTTTGGTGAAGATGCGGTAAAAGCATCTGAAGTTTTAGGCATTATATTAACTAAAAGAGGAGCCGGAAGCGAAAGTGAAACAGCCTTGGCTGGTTTTCCTCATCATTCATTAAATACATACTTACCTAAATTAGTAAAATCAGGTTTACGTGTTGCTATTTGTGATCAGTTAGAAGATCCAAAAATGACAAAAAAGATTGTAAAACGAGGTGTTACTGAATTAGTAACTCCTGGTGTTGCTTTAAATGATGATATTTTACAATCAAAATCGAATAATTTTTTAGCATCTGTTCATTTTGGAAAAAAACTAATAGGAGTTTCTTTTTTAGATGTTTCTACTGGTGAGTTTTTAATAGCGCAAGGAAATGAAGAATATGTTGACAAACTATTGCAAAATTTTGAACCAAGTGAAGTACTTGTTCAAAAACAGTATAAACAACGTTTTTTAGAATTATTTACAAATAGATTTCATACTTTTTATATAGAAGATTGGGTGTTTCAAAAAGATTATGGTTTTGAAACGTTAACTAATCATTTTAAAGTAAATAATTTGAAAGGTTTTGGTGTTGATGAATTGGAATATGGTATTGTAGCTGGAGGAGCAGCTATGTATTATCTTTCAGAAACACAACATAATAAATTAGAACATATTCAATCTATAAGCAGAATTGCAGAAGATAATTATGTTTGGATGGATCGATTTACTATTAGAAATTTAGAATTACACGGTGGTAACTCAGTAAACTCTGTTTCGTTATTAAATATTATTGATAAAACGATTTCTCCTATGGGAGGAAGGCTATTAAAGCGTTGGTTAGCTCTTCCTTTAAAAGAATTAGATGCTATTAATCAACGTCATGAATTAGTAAAGTTTTTAATTGATACAGATGAGTTTTTAGAGACTGTTACTTACCAGTTAAAACAAATTTCAGATATAGAGCGTTTAATATCTAAAGTAGCTACAGGAAAAGTATCACCAAGAGAGGTTATTTTACTTAAAAACTCTTTAAAAGCAATAATTCCTATAAAAACAGCTGCTGAAAATAGTAAAAACGGATCGGTAAAATTAATAGGAAAACAGTTAAATGATTGTAAAGAGCTTATTGATAAAATATCAATAACTGTTTTTGAAGAAGCTCCAGTAAATATTAATAAAGGAAACGCTATAGCCAATGGAGTTTCTGAAGAATTAGACGAGTTACGTAACATATCAAATTCGGGTAAAGAGTATTTAGATGAAATGCTTGCACGTGAAACGGAACGAACTGGAATTACGAGTTTAAAAATAGCTTTTAATAATGTTTTTGGCTATTATATTGAAGTTAGAAATACACATAAGGATAAAGTTCCAGAAGAGTGGATTCGTAAACAAACGTTAGTAAATGCTGAACGTTATATTACTGAAGAACTTAAAGAGTATGAAGCTAAAATATTAGGAGCTGAAGAAAAAATACAATCATTAGAAACAGAAATTTTTGGAAAACTTGTTAATTATATCATTGGTTTTGTTCAACCAGTGCAACATAATGCACAATTAATAGCTCAAATTGATTGTTTGTTATCATTTGCAACACTTGCAATTGATAATAATTATGTTCGTCCTATTGTTGATAAAAGTACAGATATTGAAATTAAAAATGGAAGGCACCCAGTTATTGAAAAGCAACTTCCAATAGGAGAAGAATATATTGCTAATGATGTTGTATTAAATAGAAATCAACAACAGGTAATTATGATTACAGGACCAAACATGTCTGGTAAATCAGCTATATTACGTCAAACTGCTTTGATTGTTTTACTTGCTCAAATGGGAAGTTATGTACCTGCCCAAAATGCACGTATAGGTTTGGTCGATAAAATATTTACTAGAGTAGGTGCTAGTGATAATATATCAATGGGAGAATCTACTTTTATGGTAGAAATGAATGAAACAGCTTCTATTTTGAATAATATTTCTGAAAGAAGTTTAGTATTGTTAGATGAAATTGGTAGAGGAACTTCTACCTATGATGGTATTTCAATTGCTTGGGCAATTGCTGAATATTTGCATGAACACCCCTCTAAAGCAAAAACATTATTTGCTACGCACTACCACGAACTTAATGAAATGACTACAACTTTTGATAGAATTAAAAACTTTAATGTATCTGTAAAAGAATTAAAAGATAGCATTATTTTTTTAAGAAAATTAGTATCTGGAGGTAGTAACCATAGTTTTGGAATTCATGTAGCAAAACTAGCAGGAATGCCTGGAACAGTTATTCGAAGAGCAAATAAAATTCTAAAACAGTTAGAAGAAAATCATGCACATAAAGAGGTAAAAGATACTTTGAAAGATATTAACAATGAAGAAATGCAATTAAGCTTTTTTCAGTTAGACGATCCTTTATTAGAAGATTTACGTGAAGAAATAGTAACTACAAATATTGATACATTAACTCCTATTGAAGCATTAATGAAGTTAAATGAAATTAAACGAATGTTAATAAAGAAAAAGTAGCTATTTAATATCATCTTCAGTTCCAAAAACACCATCTTTACCAGAAGAACTTAATACATATTTATTTCTATTTATAAATTCATATTGAAAGTTATTATTCCAATAGTCTTTTGTTAAGTTAGCCCTTAAAGGATTGTTTCTAATAACCATTTCTAGTTTTTCAGGATAGGTACCTAGAATAGATTTTTCATTATCTAATAACTCTTTAAGTTCCTTTATTTTTTGAGTAGTTATTGAGGTTCCTTTTGATGAAGGTATTAACATAAAAAAAGTTATAAAAACAATCATAACTCCTACTATTATAAAGACTCTTTCATAGGGTGAAATCATTCTTTTCTTAGGAAAACTATTCTCTTTTTCATACGCACGTTGCTTTTTTCTTTTTTTTCTAAAGAAAAACTCTTGAATATCTAAAATAATTTCAGAGATGCATTCTATCAAGTCTATCATAAAATACTATTCATTTATCAAAAATAAGTATAATCAAAACTACAAAATGAAGAATGAATATTCCTACTTTTGATTATTATATCATGAATCAAGAAATTACATTTAAACGAATAAATAAATTAGCAATACCTGCATTAATTGCTGGAGTTGCTGAACCGTTATTGTCTACAACTGATTTAGCTATTGTTGGTAATATTCAACAAAATGCTACTGAAAGTATTGCAGCAATAGGAATTGTTGGGGCATTTTTATCTATGTTAATTTGGGTTTTTGGTCAAACACGAAGTGGCATATCATCAATAATTTCCCAATATCTTGGTGCTAACAAACTAAATGAAGTTAAAGAGTTACCAGCACAAGCAATTGTATTAGTGGTAAGTATTAGTTTTCTTATTTTGGCAATAAGCTATCCTTTTACCAAGGAAATATTTCAATTTTACAATGCCTCAGGAACTATTTTAGAATATTCAACAACCTATTATAAAATTAGAGTTTTTGGTTTTCCTTTTACATTATTAGTTATTGCCATATTTGGCATTTTTAGGGGATTACAAAATACGTATTACCCTATGCTTATTGCTATAGTTGGTACTATTGTTAATGTTGTTTTAGATATTGTATTAGTGTACGGTATAGAAAATTATATACCTGCCATGAATATTGAAGGAGCAGCTTATGCAAGTGTTTTTGCTCAAATAACAATGGCATTAATGGCTATATACTTATTGTTAAAAAAAACAAGTATTTCATTAAAATTCACGCTACCTTTTAATAAAGAAATCCGTCGATTTATAGTTATGGTAGCAAACTTATTTGTACGTACAATAGCTTTAAATGTAGCATTGTATTTTGCTACTTCTTATGCTACAGATTATGGAAAAGAATATATAGCAGCGTATACTATTGGTCTCAATATTTGGTTAATGGGAGCTTTTATGATCGATGGATACTCGAGTGCTGGGAATATTTTATCTGGAAAATTAGTAGGAGCTAAAGCATACAAAACATTAATTTTATTAGGAAGAAAATTAATTATTTATGGTCTAATTTTTGGAGGGGGATTAGCGTTAATAGGTTTTGTTTTTTATCATTTTATAGGAAGAATATTTACACAAGAAATAGTTGTTTTAAAACAATTTTATAATACTTTTTGGATTATTTTAGCAATGCAACCTATTTGTGCAGTTGCTTTTATTTATGATGGTATGTTTAAAGGCTTAGGAGAAACTAAGTATTTACGAAATATACTATTACTTTCTACATTATTAGTTTTTATACCAGTATTGTTAATTTTTGATGCTATGAACTATAAGCTATATGCTATTTGGATAGCATTTTATGGATGGATTATAGCACGTAGTATTCCATTAATTTTTGTGTTTAGAAAAAAGTTTTTCTTGTTATCAAGAAAAGAAAATTAAGCTCTTATAAATAGAATTTAAGAATAAAAAATAGTTGATTTAGAATTATGTTTATGACCGTTAAAAATATTTTTTAACGGTCATAATATGTTTTTTGGATAACAGTTATTCCCAAATAACTTTTATTTGTTGCCATGTTTGGTTCCACCCTTTTAGCCACAACTCAGGTTTTTGACTGTTAGTTAAAGTAGATTCTTCAAACTCAATTTCAATATTTTCTTCTGATTTCCCTAGCATGGAAAAATAGTTTTTATCATAAAAAACTGGTAAAACTCTTTCTATATCCATACCTTTTTTTACTGGTTTTCTTACTTGCAATCGGTTCCAAAAAGAAACCAAAGCTCCATTATTATTGGCAGTTAATTGAATTTTATAACTTCCTTTTTTAGCTATAATACCATTTGCTGTACAAGTAATTATTGAGTTTTTATAGGTCTCTAATTCATCAAATTGACCATTTGTACTCAACCAATAAAAATTCTCTGAAGTTATCCCTTTATTTGTAGTCATTTTTAATTTAAGGAAATATACTTTTTCATCTGTTTTTAGCTTAGAAAGAACAGTTTTAAGATCTAAAGAATATACTAAACCAGTTGATGACCCAGCAACAATACCTTTGTTTAATTGTGATTCCATAGAAATATTTCCAGTTCCTATCATTTCAGAACAACTATAAACGTTCCATTCTATAGAGTTACTTTGAATTTTATTTACAGTATGGTTTACAATGTTAATGTCAAAAGTAGAAGAATTTGGGTAATTGATTAAGTTTAATTGTACATGTATAGCTTCACAAGCATTTTTTACACCCCAATAACCACCTGTTGATTCTAAAAACCAATCGTATAGTTTTGCACGTAAACCTGTCCATGGCCCTTGAGATTTCCATATTATAAGTCCTGTATATCGTTGCCACATATATGTCAAATACCCTTCCCACAATTCTTTGTAATGAAAATAACTTGCTAATTGAGCACGTTCACAAAAATCTTCAATATTTTTTGGAGTTCCATAAGTATAGATTTGATCATTTAAAGGTGTACCAGATGGTGAATTAATAAAATATTGACTGTATTTTAAATGCTGCCAACTAGGTAAAACATCTGATGTTTTTGCATTTCTTTTAGGAATAGTTTTATCACCTAATGAATTTTCATCTAGTACCAAACGCATACTTTCTACTGGTGGTACTCCTAATGAACCAATTTCAGGATTGAATGACCCAGTAAATCCATCTGGTAGCCATTTGAAATATCTATCGGGGTTATATATACCATAAGGACCATCATTTTCAACTTGTCCTGAGATCGCTTTAGAATTTTCAATAAGAATTCTTTGAGTGTCCAAAGATCCTTTAGCACCAATATAAGTTTTCAGCTCAACTAACAATTCTTGTGGTGGTATAGATTCATTTGCTGCACACCAAAATAATAAGCTAGCATGATTTCGTAACATTTTTATAGTGTCTACCGCGCATTTTGTAAATGTTTTTTTGTAGGTTTCTGGAAGGTTACTATTGTTATAAATAAATTCACTAGAAAACCAAAATTCTTGCATTACTAAAATCCCAAATTCATCACAAGCTTCATAAAATTCAGGTCGCTCTGCAATTCCACCTCCCCAAACACGAATCAAATTTATATTCATTTCTTTGTGCATTCTAACTTCATTACGATAACGGTCTGCTCCCATTCGAAACAATGCATCTGTTCCCATCCAATTTCCTCCTCTAATAAAAATTGGATTTCCATTTACAAAAAACTTTCGACTTTTTCTTTTTGAAGGACTTGTTGGGGCGTCTACTTTAAAATCATTCTTTATAGAAAACTCTCTGATTCCGACACGGACCTTTTTTTGATCAGACAAGGTTTCAGAACTTATATTCTCTCCTAAGTAGATGTATATATCTAAATCATACAGTTCAGGAAGTTTGTCGGTTCCTGAAGGATCACAACCATGAGGCCACCATAATTTCGGATTCGAAATTATTATTTCTGGAAAAGTAACTTTTTTAGCTTCAGTTGATGGAGGTATTTTAATAGATAACTTTTCTATTTTTTCATTTAAAACATACTTGAGAGTTCCTATTTGTATTTTATTTGTAGAATTGTATACTTCAACAGAGATATTAACTTTCGCATTGTTTGTTAAGATACCATTTTCGAGAACAGTTGTTGTTATATGCGGGTTTTTTAATACCAATGATTTGGTAGTTTCTATTGAAACCTGGTCCCACAAACCTGTACTTCTATCAGGAATTGTAGCCATCCAATCCCAACCAATAGGGTAACGCATAGTAACATTCTCTCCAATATTTGGGACCCCTTGAATACCACCATTATTTGATAAAGTTGGTATTCCAACAGGGTTAGGTGGTACTATACGAACAGCTATTCTAGTAACACCATCTTCACTTGGAAATGTAGAAATATCAAAATCATTTCTAAAAAACATACCTTTTAACTGTTCTTTATTTAGTTGTTTCCCATTGATAAATATATCTGCAGTATAATTTATTCCTCTAAATTTTAACCAAAAATGTGAGGCATCATTAATTTCAGGTAATTTTATTTCTGTATAGTACCAATATGTATAAAATGTAATTCCCTTGTTATTTACATCTGGAATATGTAATAAGTTAGTATCAAAATACGGATTAAAAAAAGTAGTGCTACCAGGCTGTTCGCTTAATATTTTTGAAGGAATGTTTTGTTTAATCCATTCCGAATTATGAACTAGTGTGTTTAAGGTAGTTCCTGGTATAATTGCATCAATCCAATTTGTAGGTTTATAACTTACTGAGGTATATTGAATTCCTTTTTCTTTTATTTCTATTGCCGACGGCTTTTCTGGTAAGTCATCTTTTATTGCCAACCATTTTACTAGAGTTGAATTTAAAATGATAGGTGAAGAAATTTTAGGAGTTACGATTGTTGTATTAGGTTTGTCCATAATATTTAGTGTAGGTATGTTTTGTACTTTTTTATTTATATTAATAAATAATTCTAGTGTTCTTAAACAGTTTAAATTTAGTTAAGTAACTATCTAAATTTTGAAAGAATGCCATAAGTACTATGTATTTTTAAATGAGTGGAAGTATTATAGGTATAAATGAAAATAGAATAGTTTACTTATTAAGAGTAAAAAACATGCTTAATAGTTTATAAAAAAGTAGTTAGAAATTAAGAATTGTAAGAAAGGGAATACTAAAAATAAAGTATTAAATTTGAAAAATAAAGTTGCATATTTTCATGCATTAATTATACATAAACGAAATTTTTATGACCACTAATAGAGCAAACGGAAGTTTATATACTAGCGTAGAAAATAAGATTGCAACAATTGAGTTTGGACATCCAGCAAGTAATTCTTTTCCTAGTGAATTATTAGAGCGACTAGCTAATAAATTAGATGAATTATCAAGTAATGATGAGGTAGCTGTAGTAGTGTTAAAATCGGAAGGAGAAAGAGCTTTTTGTGCAGGGGCTTCTTTTGATGAGTTAGTAGCAATTGATAATCTTGTAGATGGGAAAAAATTCTTTTCAGGTTTTGCTAACGTTATTAACGCAATGCGATCATGTTCTAAATTAATTGTTGGCCGTGTACAAGGAAAAACTGTAGGTGGAGGAGTAGGTTTAGCTGCTGCTTGTGATTATGTTTTAGCGACTGAACATGCAGCTATAAAATTATCAGAATTTACTATAGGTATTGGTCCGTTTGTAATAGCACCCGCAGTAAAACGTAAAGTTGGAGTAAGTGGATTGGCCGAATTAACTTTAGATGCTAGTAGTTGGAAAAATGCATATTGGGCAAAAGAGAAAGGTTTATATGCACGTGTTTTTGAAAATATTGAAGAGTTAGACAAAGAACTTGAGGTGTTTACTGAAAAATTAGCCTCTTATAACCCAGAAGCTTTAGATGAAATGAAAAAAGCATTGTGGATTGGTACAGAAAACTGGGATAGTCTTTTAATTGAGAGGGCTGAAACCTCAGGTAAACTAGTGCTTTCTGATTTTACTAAAAAAGCATTAAAAAAATTTAAGAGCTAAGAAATTAGCTCTTTTTTTTATAAAAATAATCTGGTTTCCATACTAAGTTTCCAAAAATAATTCTCAGTTTATGGCTTAATGTTTTACACTTTTTAACATCGGTCCATATATTTTTATATTCAATAAAGTTTATTTTAATAGGGTTATTAGTTTTAATGTTTTTTGTTAATCCATAAATAACCTTTTCTTCTTCTCTTTGAAATGTACCAAATATCTTATCCCAAATAATTAAAAAACCACCATAGTTTTTATCTAAATATTTGTTGTTAGATCCATGATGTACACGATGAACAGAAGGAGTATTAAATACTTCATCTAACCAGCCTAATTTACCAATATATTCGGTATGAATCCATGTTTGAAATTGGGCAACTAATACTAATCCAATAATTGCTTGAAAAGGAGAAAAACCGATTAAAATCATTGGAATTAAGAAAACCCATTCAAATAAACCTTCAACAATACTTAAACGCATTGAAATAGTAAGGTTATAATCTTCTGAAGAATGATGTACACTATGACTAGCCCATAAAATTCTATGTTCGTGTTCTAATCGGTGCATCCAATAATAGGTAAAATCAGCGACTAAAAAGGCTAATATCCATGTATAAGTATTCATAGATATTGATAAAGGTGTTATCCAATGAAATGGCATTAAACATATTACACCAATAGAACCTATAATTGTTTTTTCAATTAGTTGATTTAAGAAAAAAATAGAAATGTTAGCAAATGAATCTTTCCAACGTCTTTCCTTTTTAATTAAAAAATCAATAAATAATTCAATGATTATTAAACTTGTATTAAATAAGAAAAAGTAACCTACATATAGCATGATATTAGATTCTTGAAACAAGGATATTATTTTAGAAAAACTCATTTTTAATTGTTTTTATTTTCAGGAATAAAATATGAAAACCATAAAAACCACAATAGGTTTGTAAGTACCCATGCTGAGTTATTACCTTGAAAAAATAGTATTATAAAAGGTATATAATAGAACCCAATAAGACCAAAAAACCCTAAATACCAATAGCTGTTAAATTTGTAACCTTTCATATTATTCATAATTATAATACAAAATTAAGTTATGAATGAAAGGTTTGTTTGTTCAATTAGGACATTTACAGAATAGGAATGTATATTTCTGTAATTAGATCTTTTTTAGGAGTAACATCATCGTCATTTGGGTAAAATTCTAGTATAGGCTTGTCATCAAACTCTAAACCAACGTCAATCATCCAACGAGCATAAATATCATTATAGGTTTCAAAACAACTTTCATGACTACCTTTATGAATAAATTTAGCATATTTTTGAGATGGAATTTCTTTTACTATAAATAGACCTTCAGAATTAAGAGATTGATTATCATTTAAAACTATACAAGCATTATATCTACAATGAATTGAAGAAGAAAGTTCATTATCGTCTAGGACTTCACCAAGAACAATTGTTTTTTCTGACAACAACTTTTTTTTATAAGCATATTTTAAAAGCTGTTTCCATGTTTTTTCAATTTCTTTAATGTTTTCATACGACCCTTTATATTGTATGTAGACTATTTTAATTGTAGGAAGTGTTTCGACTTCAAAATTTAGCTCTTGAGTATTCTCATGTTGACTCTTATTCTTTAAAATTTCATTTGTTATTTTTTGCTGTAAAGAAAACGACTTTCTAAATTGAGTAGGATTACATCCGAAATGCTTTTTAAAAGATTTACTAAAGGCAGCTATATCTCCATACCCTATTTCCAGGGCAATATCAGAAATTTCAATAGTTGAGAACTTTAAATATTCTGCAGCTTTTTCTAATCGACGTCTTTTAATAAATTGACCAATAGTTTCATGTTGCAAAGCCAAAAATATACGGTTGATGTTCCGATAAGAATAAAATGAAACCTCTTCTATATCTTCTGCTTTAATAGTAGACTTGAATTTCTTTTCAAGAAACTCTATTAATTTAACATAGCGATTTAATTGGGTTTGATTTTTCATATGCCAAAGTTAAATATACTATTATTTTCAATGTTTGTTAATTAAGGACAAGTTAATTATTGAGCTAAAGGAACAAACATTGAAAATTCAAGTAAATTAAATTCAAAGTTGTATTTTTGACGCGTAAAAACATTTTGAAATTATGGGTGGAGATTATTTATTTGCCGTATTAGCATTTTTAGTGGCTATCGTATACTTTTTTAATAAATACAGAAGTAATAAAAAATTTAAAAGGTAGTGGCTAATATTAGAATTACAAAGCAATTTAGTTTCGAAACAGGACATGCATTATATGGTTATGATGGTAAGTGTAAAAACGTTCATGGTCATAGTTATAAACTTTCTGTAACTGTTATAGGTGAACCTATTAGTGATACTTCAAATGTTAAATACGGAATGGTAATTGACTTTGGTGATTTAAAAAAAATTGTAAAAGAAGATATTGTTGATGTATTTGACCATGCAACGGTATTTAATAAAAACACACCGCACGTAGAGTTAGCTAAAGAATTACAAGATAGAGGACATCATGTAATTTTAGTTGATTATCAACCTACAAGTGAAATGATGATTATTGATTTCGCTAGTAAAATTAAAAAGCGTCTTCCTGGGAATATAAAATTACATTCTTTAAAGCTACAAGAAACAGATACTAGTTTTGCAGAATGGCACGCTAGTGATAATTAATTATTTAATTTGTAACATATTAATATATTTTGCTACTTATTATTAGTAATCAAAATAAATTAATTATGACTAGAACTATATTTGAAAAGCTTTGTAAATTTTATAAATGTGAACTTAACACCTTTAATAAAATTTTAGGAATTTATAAATAAAGGTATTTATTTACCATTAAATTCATTCATAGTATTAGCTAATCCTGCATTTATAAAAGAAGTTACTGCGTTAACTGAGGTAGGTATACGCTCTATCATTGCGCTTTCTTCTTCTTTACTCCAGTTTCCTAATACAAAATCAACTTGGCGACCTTTTCCATAGTCGGCACCTACTCCAAAACGAAAACGAGGATATGCTCCGGTATTAAACTTATCTTGAATATCTTTTAAACCATTATGACCTCCAGAGCTACCTTTTCCTTTAATACGAAGTTTACCAAAATCAATATTTAAATCATCTGTAATAACCAGTAAATTTTCAACTTTAATATTTTCTTTTTTCATCCAATAAACAACAGCTTTTCCACTTAAGTTCATATAGGTACTAGGCTTTAAAACAATAACAGTTTTACCTTTAATTTTTAATTTGGCTATATCACCTAATTTATCAGTTTCAAAGCTCTCTTGATGCTCTTTTACAAAGGCATCAACAATTTTGAATCCTATATTATGACGAGTATCATGGTATTTTTCACCAATATTACCTAAACCAACAATTAAAAATTTTTTCATGGTGCTTTTCTTTTTTGAATTAAAAATAGTTTTAAAGAAAGAGATGATATTCATAGTGCAAACATAAAAAAAGCGTTACACAATGGTAACGCTTTTCTATATTTTTAAATAGTAGAAGCTTATTCTTCTGTTGCTTCTTCTTCAGAAGCAGCTTTAGATGCATTACGAGACATACGTACTTGAGCTACCACAGTGTTTTCTGGATGTAAGAATGTATATTTTTCATTCTTTAATTCAGTAACATATAATTTATTACCAATTTCTAATTCAGTAATATCAGCTTCAATAAAATCAGGTAAGTTAGCTGGTATAGCTTTTACTCTTAATTTACGTAAGTTATGACGTAAAGCACCACCTACCATAACACCTTTAGAAGTACCTACTAAACGTACAGGAATTTCCATAGTTACAGCTTTATCATCGAAAAGTTGATAAAAATCTACGTGTATAATTTTATCTGTTACAGGATGAAACTGAATATCTTGTAAAACTGCGTTATAAGATGTTCCACCTAATTCAATCGTTGCAGTATATACATTTGGAGTAAACACTAAACTTTTGAAAGATAATTCTTCTGCTGAAAAGTGTACAGGTTTGTCTCCTCCGTATAATACGCAAGGAACCTTTCCAGCATTACGTAAGGCTTTAGTTGCTACTTTACCTACGCTTTCTCTTTGAGATCCATTGATTGTAATTGATTTCATTACTTGTTTATTTAATTAAAATTTACATTAAAAATTCATCGCTTATTGATGTATTATCTTGCACTTTATGCATTACATCTGCGAATAAAGTGGCGCAAGATACACTTTTTATTTTAGATACATTCTTTTTTAAAGGAATTGTATCTGAAACAATTAACTCTGTTAATTTAGAGTTTTGTATTCTTTCGTAAGCTTCACCAGAAAGTATAGGGTGTGTACAAAGAGCACGAACACTTATAGCTCCTCGTTCCATCATTAAATCTGCGGCTTTTGCAAGAGTTCCTCCCGTGTCAATCATATCGTCAACAAGAATAACGTTTTTACCTTTTACATCACCAATTAATTCCATATGAGAAATTACATTGGCTTTTTTACGTTGTTTATAACAGATAACAACATCACTTTCTAAGTATTTAGAATATGCATAAGCTCTTTTTGAACCACCCATATCAGGAGATGCAACAGTTAAGTTATCTAATTTTAAACTTTTTACATAAGGTAAGAATATAGATGATGCATATAAATGATCAACTGGTTTTTCAAAGAAACCTTGAATTTGATCGGCATGTAAATCCATTGTCATAATTCTTGTAGCACCAGCTTCTTCTAAAAGTTTTGCTACTAATTTTGCTCCTATTGCTACTCTTGGTTTGTCTTTTCTATCCTGACGAGCCCATCCAAAATAAGGTATTACGGCTGTTATATGTCTTGCAGATGCACGCTTCGCAGCATCAAGCATTAATAACATTTCCATTAAATTGTCAGCATTAGGAAAAGTAGACCCTACTATAAAAATACGTCTTCCTCTTACTGATTCTTCAAAAGCAGGTTGAAACTCTCCATCACTAAAACGTGATATTTTTACATTTCCTAGTTCAGTTCCAAAACTTTTAGCAATCTTTTCTGCTAGCTCTGTACTTTGAGAACAAGCGAATATTTTAGGAGTTAATTGATTTGTAGGCATTTACCGAAGTTTATTTGTTGTTAGTGTTGTTGTGAGGGGCAAAAATATAACTATTTTAAGAGTTTAAAAGTATTTTAACGAATTAACTAAAATATTTTATAGATTTGCAATCCATTTATTAAAATGCTCGAGTGGCGGAATTGGTAGACGCGCTGGATTCAAAATCCAGTTCTTTCGGGAGTGTGGGTTCGATTCCCACCTCGAGTACAAAAAAAGCTTCAACAAATTGTTGAGGCTTTTTTATTAGAATTTAATTATTTAAAGAATCTTGTAGGTATCTAAACTTATTAGAGAACTCACCATAGTTAAAAAGAGTGTTTTTTGTTACATAAGCATCCCAACAGTTTTTTAGAAACTCTAAATTTGGCAATGTAATTTTTACTTTATAGCCATAAAGAATAGAAAACTCTTCCGAAGTATAGTTTGTTAATTTTTGTAACTCTTTTTTACCTTTATGTTTACCAGAGCACACTAGAAAATATTGAGTATTTTTAGAAAAATGTTGTGCTAAAAAACAACCTAAAGCCATTAAATTAATTTGAGATAATTTAGTATAATCTAACCATAGTGTTACTTCAGAATATATGCTTAGGTCTTCTAATTGTAAAATAGGTTTTATAGTAGCGTCAAAATAATCTATTCTCATTTTTTGATGCTTGGTTTCAAAATAAGAATAACGTTCAGACCAAAAGTTATCGGAAAAAACATCTTTGGTTAAAGGTCCTTCGATTAAATTTTCATCAAAAAAAATGGTACTTCCTTCAATAGAAGAGTTTTTGAAAATTGTTAATGCTTTATTATTACAAAAAATGTGTAATACGTTATTCATGCCTTTCCTAATTAAGCTTCAAAAATAGTTAAAAACTATAATTGATAATAGCAAAAGATGGAACAGTAGGAAAGTTCAATAAATACCGATATAAATTATTTCTATTTTAAATAAAAACATAATCACTTTACTTTATTTAAATTTACTATTAAACTTAATCCATTTAAAAAATGAAAAAATTTTATTTAGTAGTAGCAGCAAGTTCTTTACTTTTCGCTTGCAGCAGTGGTGAAAACCATAGTGAAGTAAAAGAAAAAGGAAAGTGCCCTTTTGGTTTTGATAAAGGACATAAAAAAGAGCAAATTTCACAAAAGAAGTCTAATAAAGATTGGTGGCCTAACAAATTGGATTTAGATGTTCTAGCACAAAACTCAGCATTATCAAATCCAATGAAAAAACAGTTTAATTATGCTGAAGAATTTAACAAACTAGATTACGCGCAATTAAAAAAGGACCTTACAAAGTTAATGACTGAATCTCAAGATTGGTGGCCAGCAGATTATGGTCATTATGGACCATTATTTATACGTATGGCTTGGCATAGTGCAGGAATTTATCGTACAGGTGATGGAAGAGGAGGTACACGTATGGGACTTCAACGTTTTGCTCCTCAAAATAGTTGGCCTGATAATGGTAATTTAGATAAAGCTAGAAGGTTATTGTGGCCTATAAAACAGAAATATGGTAAAAAAATTTCTTGGGCAGATTTAATGATTTTAACAGGAAATGTAGCTATTGAATCGATGGGATTAAAAACGATTGGTTTTGCAGGAGGAAGAGAAGATGTATGGGAACCTCAAAAGGATGTGTATTGGGGATCAGAATCAGGATGGTTAGAAAGTAGAAGACTGAATAAAGAAGGAAAGTTAGATCTAGATATTGAAAATCCTTTGGCAGCTGTACAAATGGGATTAATTTACGTAAACCCAGAAGGGCCAAATGGAAAACCTGATCCAGTTGCTTCTGCTAAAAACATACGTATATCTTTTGCTAGGATGGGGATGAATGATGAAGAAACAGTTGCTTTAATTGCTGGAGGTCATACTTTTGGAAAAACGCATGGAGCTGGACCTGCAGAAAATGTAGGAACTTCTCCTGAAGCAGCTGGTATTGAAGAACAAGGATTAGGGTGGAAAAGTAGTTATAAAACAGGAAAAGGTAAAGATGCTATTACTTCTGGTTTAGAAGTTATTTGGACCCCGACACCAACAAGATGGAGTCATGCTTTTTTAAATACATTATTTGATAACGAATGGGAATTAACTAAAAGTCCTGCTGGTGCACATCAATGGTCTGCAAAAGGTGTTGGAGAAGTTTTTCCTGATGCTTTTGATAAAAACAAAAGACATAGACCTACCATGTTAACTTCAGATTTAGCACTGAAATTTGATCCTGATTATAAAAAAGTATGTCAAAAATTTTTAGAAAACCCTTTATCTTTTGATGAAGCATTTGCAAAAGCTTGGTTTAAACTTACACATAGAGATATGGGACCAAAATCAACGTATTTAGGTTCTGAAATTCCTAAAGAGAATTTTATTTGGCAAGACCCAATTCCAACACGAAAGGATAAATTAATTACAAAATCTGAAATTAAAATACTTAAAAAAGAAATTCTTAATTCTGGAATTCCTCATAATCTGTTGGTAGAAACAGCATGGGCATCGGCTTCTACTTACAGAGGATCAGATAGAAGAGGTGGGGCTAACGGTGCTCGTATTCGTTTAGAGCCACAAATTAATTGGGAAAGTAATAATCCAGCTCAATTAAAAAAGGTGTTAGGTGTTTATAAAAAAATTCAATCTGAATTTAACAATACATCTAGAAAGGTTTCTATTGCCGATTTAATTGTTTTAGGAGGTTCACTAGCAGTAGAAGAAGGTGCTAAAAAAGCAGGGTTCTCAGTAGAAGTTCCTTTTAATCCTGGAAGAATGGATGCTACACAAGAACAAACAGATGTTACTTCATTTGCTGTTTTAGAACCAATGGCAGATGGATTTAGAAATTATCAGAAGAAAAAATATACACTTACAACCGAAGAGTTGTTAGTAGATAAAGCGCAGTTATTAACTTTAACAGCTCCTGAAATGACAGTTTTAGTTGGAGGAATGCGTGCATTAAATGTAAGTTATGATGCTTCAACTAAAGGAATTCTTACTAAGACACCAGGTGTTTTAACAAATGATTTTTTTGTAAACCTTTTAGATATGGGTACTTATTGGACTCCTGTTTCTGAAGAAAAAATGGAATTAGAAGGTAAAGACAGAAAAACGAATGCTGTTAAATGGAAAGCTACCAGAGCTGATTTAATTTTTGGATCTAATTCTGAATTAAGAGGTTTAGCAGAAGTATATGCAAGTAATGATGCTAAAGAAAAATTTATTACTGATTTTATTGCTGCTTGGGTTAAAGTAATGAACTTAGATAGGTTTGATTTGAAATAAGAAAATATTCTTTTGTATATACTCTAAATTGGGGTAAAAGTTTATCCCAATTTAGAGTATTTTTAATTTACACACTCTTTTTAATTTCTTGAGAAGCAGTTTCAAAATCTTCAGGAGTATTGATGTTTCTGATAAAAGTATCTTTAATTTCTACAATTTTAACATCAGAATTAATGAGCATTTTACGAGGGCAAGAATATCCTTGTGCTAAATACTGTAATAATTTTCCGTAAGCTTTAGGCTCATATATGGTAATTAATGGTTCTGGAAATTCTTTCCCTTTTCCTTTAATAGCAGTTGCTACTTTACTAGGATCTCTGTTTTCTAATAAAAGTTTAATAATTTCTTCATTTACAAAAGGAATATCAGTAGCCATCACTAACCATGCTGCGTTAGGGTCTTGTTGAAAAGCAGAGCAAATTCCACCAAAAGGACCTAGATTTAAAAATACATCATGAATTTCATTGTCTTTTTCTGAAGGTTGCTGAACAGAGAAAAAAGTTGGTAAAGAGCATTTTTCTAAGAGTTCTTTTACATGCTCTTTTTGAGGTTTCCCAAAGTAATTTAATTCAGATTTATCAGTACCCATTCTAGTACTTTTTCCTCCAATTAACACTAAACCTTTTATAGGAGCAATATGTTCTTGAATTAAACTGTTTATATGATTTGTGATTTTATCAACCTGATCAATTGTGTATGAAGTTATGTTTTTAATATTTGGAAACTTCTCTGTCAAACATTCAAAATATGGAGTGTTATCATTTAATTTTATGATGAATTGAATGTTTGTTAGTTGTTTTAAGCGTTTTTTTACTGAAGCTTCTTTTTCATCGTCTAAAATTAAAATTTGTTTAGCACCTTGATAATGATTTCCGTTAATAAACACGAAATCATGATTGTAAAACTGTAATCGTTGTTCGTATTTATTTATGGGAGAAGTTGTATTTATTTGAAGGTTTCCTTCATGATGAAAGGTATACTCAGAGAAATTATTTTGTGGAACATCTTTAGCATGTGAAGCATCAAAATATCCAAGATTATAATGTGATAGTTTGTTTGAAACTGTAGTCACTAAATCAGCTATAATACCACATTTTGTTCCCAAAATAGATACTTCATTAGGAGCAAAATTATCGTTTTGTTTTTTAGTTAGTTTGGTATGTTTTGAATGCTTTTTATCCATTTTTAATATCTGATTTACCTCCTGTTTTTTCTACTAATTTAATTTCTTTTATTATCATTTCCTGACTAATAGCTTTACACATATCATAAATGGTTAAACATGTAGCTGATGCTCCAGTAAGCGCTTCCATTTCAACACCTGTTTTTCCTTCAATAGTTACTTTACAAAATACTTCTACTTGTTCTTTATCTACAATATTGATGTCAATGTCAACCCCATTAATCAACAACGGATGACACATAGGAATAATATCTGACGTTTTTTTTACTGCCTGAATTCCAGCTATGATGGCTGTTTGAAAAACTGGACCTTTTTTAGTTGTTAATTCATTGGTATTAAAATGACTAATAATTTCTTCACCTAAAAACATGGTAGCTTTTGCAATAGCTGTTCGTTTCGTGATTTTTTTATCAGAAACATTCACCATTTTAGGATTGTTTTTTTCGTTT
This sequence comes from Tenacibaculum halocynthiae, assembly GCF_964512825.1. Taxonomy (NCBI): domain Bacteria; kingdom Pseudomonadati; phylum Bacteroidota; class Flavobacteriia; order Flavobacteriales; family Flavobacteriaceae; genus Tenacibaculum; species Tenacibaculum halocynthiae. The sequence continues at coordinate 323,427 of NZ_CAZELG010000012.1, forward strand.
ATATGGGAAAAATTGCTCACGTTATTAGTTTTAAATTTTAATATCCTAATTCATTATTTGTTCTCGATACAAATTTGTTCATTCTTCACAAATTCACTCGAACTGACAGCTCTCTTCTATCTATATTTAATTACTGGAAAAACACTACCTTTTTTAAACTCAGTTTCTTCTGTTTTTGGAATTTCAATAAATCCATCTGTTGAAACTAAACTAGCTAAATCACCTGAGCCGTTTCCTTTTATAGGAGTTGCTATTAAATGACCAAAACGATAGCTTAATTTAACTTGTAAAAAATACGTTAGGTTGGGTTTAAAATTTACATCTTCAGCAAGAATTGCCGTTTCTTTTTTGGGTTTAATACCTACAGATGTATAATACCAATCATAAAAATAAACCATACAATTTACATAAGTTGAAATAGGATTTCCAGGGAAAGCAAAAACAACCGTACTTTTTGTATTAGCCAAAGCACCTGAGCGTCCGAACCAGAATGGTTTTCCTGGGCGTTGTGCCACTTTATGAAACAGTTTTTCAACTTTTAACTCTTCTAAAACTTCAGGTAGAAAATCGAATTTTCCTTTACTAACAGCACCGCTAAAAAGAAGTACATCATATTCTTGTAAAAAGGTGGCTATTTTTTCTTTTAGAACAGGTTTTTCATCTGCTATGTGAGCTGTTTCTGAAGGAATATTTAATTTTTCTAACAAAGAAACTAAGGTGTACACATTACTTCTTCGAATTTGATGAGCTAACGGATTTTTATCTACTTCAACTAATTCATCACCAGTAGAAACAATCATCACCTTAGGACGTCTAGCTACTTTTACGGTAGCTTTACCTACAGTTGCTAAAACTCCAATTTCAGCAGGAGAAATACATGTGTTTTCTTTAATTAATAAATCGCCTTGTAGTTTATCAGAACCTTGTTTGTGTATGTTTTGCCCTTCTTTGATAGCATCTACAATAATTGTTGCTGTACCATTAGTTATTTGTAGATCTTCATATCTAATTACTGTATCAACATTATTAGGTAAGGTAGCACCAGTCATTACTTCGTAACAATTGGCTGCATTTTTAAGTGTTTCTTGTATACTACCAGCTGGTTGAACTCCTTCTATTTTAAAATCATGAATTCCTTCTTTAAAAAAACGATAATTGATAGCAATACCATCCATAGCCACACGATTGAATGGAGGGAAATCTCTATCGGCAACAATATTTTCTTTTAAGATTCTACCAACTGACTGTATAAAAGGAATTTCTTCAATTTCAAAATTTTGTGTGTTTTCTAAAATTATATGTTTTGCTTCTTCTATAGAAATCATTTTATCAAGCTTTAAAAATTATAATAAGCCCTCCAATTATGAAGAGAACAATTAATCCAATCATATTCATATTAGCCGTTTTTAAAAGAACTGTTTTATGTTTATTATCTTTTTGTTTTTTTAGGCTTTCTATCTGATAAACTAATAACCATGCACCAATTATAATAAGTATTATCCCAGAAATTATAGGGTTGTTATCAATGAAATTATCCATAATAGTTAGCCTCCAATAGTACTCATACTTTCTGAAACGTTTCCTTTTTTTCTATTCGCTTCAGCCACAAAACCATTTTCTGGTTTTTCTTTTACTAAAGATAAAAACAACTCTTTTAAATCGTTGTTACTTGCTCCATTTCGAATAAAGTCACGTAAATTAAAAACACCATCATCAAACAAACAATTTTTAAAAGTACCTGTTGAGGTAATTCTAATACGGTTACAATCATTACAAATAGTTCTAGTAAAAGCAGGAATTATTCCCACAGTTCCTAAATGATTTTTTGCTTGATAATTTCTAGAGGTCGATGATTTTTTTGCAGGAATTTCTTCAACATCAAATTGCGATTGTATTTCTTGTAAAATTCGTTTAAAATTCCAATTTTCTTTTAAGTCACGTTGCCCACTTCCGTTAAAAGGCATTTCTTCAATAAAGCGAACAGCAATATTTTTTTCTTTTGTTAAACGAACAAAATCATTGATTTCATTTGTGTTGAAACCAGATTGTACAACTACATTTAATTTTAAGTTTAATGAGCTTTTTTCTAATAACTCAAAGGTTTTATATACTTCAGGAAAAACATCACGTCTTGTTATGGTTTTAAATTTCTCTTCCTGTAAACTATCAATACTTAAATTGATGTTCTTAATCTTTTTAAGGCTTTCTAATTTTTCTAAGTGTTTAGAAACTAACGCTCCGTTAGTAGTAACATTTATGGTATCTAATAAATCGTTATAAGAAAGCATTTCTAAAAAGCCAATAAAGTCTTTTCTAACAAAAGGTTCTCCACCAGTTAAACGTACTTTATTTACACCTAATTCAGTAAGTACTCGAATAATTCGATACATTTCTTTATAGGTAAGCAATTCTTTTCTTGGAACAATGTCAATACCATGAGCAGGCATGCAATATTGACAACGCAAGTTACAACGATCAGTTACTGCTAACCGAACATAGTTAATTTGTCGTCCGAAACTATCAAGAAGTGTATGCATTTAACAAAGGTACGTATTAATGAATCAATTTTTTCCTGTCATTTATCATAGTTTATTGAAAACTAAGATTTATACAATTTCCATTTTTTGTAATAAAAAAGAAGCGTTCATATTTTTGCAAACACCATTTTTCATTTCATAATCAAAATACAGTTCATTATTAACAATTTCAGCATCAAAATAATAATTAGCTATTTGTGAATGTTCATTTGCTAATTCACATAAACTAACATCGTGAGTAGCTATTATTCCAGTAGATTTTGAGCCGTTTAGTTTTTCAACAAACTTTTTTGAACCAATAGCCTTATCTTTACTATTGGTACCTTTTAAAATTTCATCTAGTATTATAAAATAAGTATCAGTTTTTATTTGATCAACAATAAATTTTAAACGTTTTAATTCTGAATAAAAATAAGATTCATCATCTGTTAATGAATCAGATGTTCGCATACTGGTTATTAACTTTATAGGTTTGTAATTGTAACCTTCAGCGCATACAGGTAATCCACAATTGGCCATAACTATTGATAAAGAAACGGTACGTAAAAATGTACTTTTCCCGGCCATATTTGCTCCAGTAATAATAAAAAATTGCTCGTTATTAATAGTAAAATTATTATCTATTCTTTTTGATGGATTTAATAAAGGATGTCCTAAGTTTTTTGCTTGAATAGTTGTTTCTTTTTCCTGAATAATAGGGAAAACATATGAAGGTTGATTATAAACAAAGTTAGCAAGTGAGTTTTGAGCATCAAAAAAGCTAACAGTTTTAAACCATTTATCAACAGTGTTTTTGTATTGATTAATCCAACGCTCAGTTTTAATAGCGTTTAAAATGTCCCATAAAAACAACCCGTTACCAACTACAGCTATAATGATGTTGTTTCTTTGGTCAAAAGCATCCAATATTTTAGAAAATTCTTTAAAAATTGCAGATGCTTTTTTATTTTCTGAAGTAATATCTTGTTGTTTGTTTTTTAAAATACTAGAAGTAAAATTTTCATTTTCTATTTGTTCTAGTAAAAGATGATATTGTTTAAAGATATCTTTAGCATTACCGGCTTCAGTATATAGTTTTTGTGTTTTTTTTATAGTATATCCAGTAATTGCTAAACCAATAAAAAACCATGTTAATACTATTGAAAATGTAATTATTTTGAAACTAAATAAACCAATAAGTAGTATTGAAATGATAGAGAAAATTTTAGAAAACATAGCTAAAAAAGCAGGCAATTTTGAGGTGTAATTAGTAATCCAATTAGTAATTTCTGTTGTTTCTTTTTTAGAAGAAACAGCAGTTTCTAACGCAGAAAAATGCTGACGCCACTTAATTTTTGAGGCTAATTCTTGTAAAGCAAGTTGTTTTTCTTTAATGCCTGTAATAACATTACTTACCAATGTTAAAGCAAGTTGCTTTTTTCCATCATTGGTTACAGTTCTGTTTATATATTGAAAAAAAGAACCTATTCCGAATAAATCAATATCGTTACTAAAAAAGTGTGATGGATTTATAAATTCTTCACCAGTATCTAAATCAAAATAGCGCCTGTTTAACACATTAATTTCAGTAGTATTAATTGCTTTCTTTGCAGTAATAATTTTTCGGTAGTCTTTTAGTTTTTCATGTTTTAATACTAAAAAAGCAAAAAGTAGTAATCCTACTATACCTAGTAGTAAAGGAATCTTAGAAAGTTGAAAAGTATAGTAAATACTTATTGTTGTAGATAAAAAAATTACAAAACGTAAAACACGAACAGTAATAATTTTTTTTGTAATTGTTGTGTAGCTTTCTTCTAACTCAACAAGTTGTTTTTTATAAAAATCTAATGGTTTTTGCATCTAAAAATAAATATGGATAAATGTACGTTATTACAGTTAATTTCTTTTTATAAAATTGTATTTTCGTTGTATGCCTACAGCTTTAGAATTACAAGTTAAAACACTACCAGATTCACCCGGAGTATATCAGTATTTTGATAAGGAGGATGTTATTATATACGTGGGTAAAGCTAAAAATTTAAAGAAGCGAGTATCATCTTATTTTACTAAGAATCACGACAATGGAAAAACACGAATTTTAGTAAAGAAAATTGTACGAATTGAACATGTTGTAGTTGATACGGAAACTGATGCGTTACTTTTAGAAAATAACCTAATTAAAAAATACAAACCTCGATATAATATTTTATTAAAAGATGATAAGTCATATCCATGGATTTGTATTAAAAAAGAGCGTTTTCCACGAATATTTTCTACTCGTAGGGTAATTAAAGATGGATCTGAATATTTTGGACCCTATACAAATGTTAAAACCGTATATGCTTTATTAGACTTAATTAAAGAGTTATATCCGCTTCGAACGTGTAATTATGATTTGCATGAAACTAAAATTAATGCAGATAAATATAAAGTTTGTTTAGAATATCATTTAGGAAACTGTAAAGGACCTTGTGAGGGGCTACAAACTGAAGAAAACTATTTGCGAGATATTAAAGCAATTAGAGATATTATTAAAGGTAATTTTAAAGAAAGTTTAGAACAATTTCATCAAATAATGCTTGATTTTGCAACTGACATGAAATTTGAAGAAGCTCAAAAAATTAAAGAAAAATTAGATTCTTTACAAAATTACCAAGCAAAATCTACAATCGTTAATCCATCGATTAATAATGTAGATATATTTTCTATTATTTCTGATGAAACTCATGGTTATACTAACTTTTTTAAGGTTATGAACGGTGCTATAGTGCAGTCGTATACCACAGAAATAAAGAAGAAGTTAGATGAAACAGATAAAGAATTACTGGAGTTATTTATTATTGAAACTCGCCAACGTTTTAATTCATTATCAAGGGAAATATATGTGCCTTTTAAAGTGAATCTAGGAGAGCATATAAAAGTTACAGTTCCTAAGTTAGGTGATAAAAAACGGATAGTTGAGTTATCAGAAAGAAATGCAAAATATTACCGTCAAGAACAGTTTAAACAAATTAAAATTGTAGATCCTGAGCGTCATGTAAAACGTATTATGGGACAAATGCAAAAAGATTTACGATTACATGAAGAGCCAAGACATATTGAATGTTTTGATAATTCAAATATTCAAGGAACTCATCCGGTTGCTGCTTGCGTTGTGTTTAAAGATGGAAAGCCTAGTAAAAAAGAGTACCGTCACTTTAATATAAAAACGGTTGAAGGACCTGATGATTTTGCTTCAATGGAAGAAGTAGTATACCGAAGATATAAACGTTTATTAGAAGAAGAAAAATCATTACCACAGTTAATAGTAATTGATGGTGGAAAAGGACAGTTATCATCTGCTTTAAAGAGCTTAGATATTTTAGGATTAAGAGGAAAAATAGCTATTATTGGTATTGCTAAACGTTTAGAAGAAATCTATTATCCAGGTGATAGTGTTCCTTTATATTTAGATAAAAAATCAGAGTCTCTTAAAATTATTCAATACTTACGAAACGAAGCACACCGTTTTGGAATTACTTTTCATCGTAACAAGCGAAGCAAAAGTGCTATACAATCAGAATTAGAAGAAATACCAGATATTGGTAAACAAACCATTACTAATTTATTGCGTACATTTAAATCAGCGAAAAGAGTTAAAAGTGCAAATCTAGATGAGTTAAAAGAGGTGGTTGGCTTGTCAAGGGCTCAAAAAATTTACCAGTATTATCATAAAAAATGACTATGAGAAAAATACTTTTTTTATTACTTATTCCAACTTTTTTATTTGCTCAAGAGCAACCAAAAATCGGATTAGTTTTAAGTGGAGGTGGAGCAAAAGGGTTTGCCCATGTTGGTGTACTTAAACAACTAGAAAAGGCAGGAGTACAAGTTGACTATGTTGGAGGTACTAGTATGGGAGCAATTATTGGTGGGTTATATTCGGCTGGTTATTCTGCAAATCAAATTGAAAAAATTATTGAAGGGGCAGATTTTATGTCGTTACTTCAAGATAAAGTAAGTAGAAATAACAAACCATTTTTTATGAAACAACATGGTGAAAAGTATGCTATTTCACTACCTATAAAAAAAGGAGGAGTTGGATTGCCTTTAGGATTATCAAAAGGACAAAATGTACTTAATTTTTTAACTGAATTATTAGCTCCTGTTGATAATGTCAATGATTTTTCAAAACTACCAATTCCGTTTTATTGTATTGCAACAAATATTGAAACTGGTAAAGAAGTTATTCTTGAAAAAGGATCTTTGCCCCTAGCTCTTAGAGCAAGCGGAGCTTTTCCTTCGTTATTAAATCCGGTAGATATTGATGGTAAATTATTAGTTGATGGTGGTGTTGTAAATAATTTTCCTGTTGATATTATGAAAACTAAAAACATGGACCTTATTATTGGGGTGAATGTTCAAGGTGAATTATTAAAGAGAAAAGAATTAGAGTCGGTAGCTTCTATTTTATTACAAATCATTAATTTTCAGATGTATGAAAAAGCTGATGAGCAGGTAAAATTGTTAGATATTTGTTTAAAACCTAATATTTTAGAATACAGTGTTATTTCTTTTGATAAAAAGCAAGAAATTTTAACAGAGGGAATTCGTGTAGCAAAACCTTATAAAGTTGTTTTTGATAGCATTGCTAAATTGCAAAAAGCAAAGAAAAGAAGACCTCAATTAAAATTTTCTAACGATAAAATATTAGTTGATAGAATAATTATTAAAGGGAATAAAAATTATACAAATAATTATATTTTAGGAAAACTACAGTTAAAAGAAGGTGATAGTGTTTCGTATCATGATATTTCAAAAAAAATTAGCTCATTAACTGCTACTAAAAACTTTGAAAGAATAGATTATCATTTTGAAAAATCATTTAAAGGAAAAAAGTTAGAACTTAAAGTTAAAGAAGATAATATTAAATCTTTTTTACGTTTTGGGTTGCATTATGATTTGTTGTACAAATCGGCAGTTTTATTAAATTATAGTCATAAAAAATTATTAAAGCAAAATGATGAGTTTTCTTTTGATGTAGGAATTGGTGATAGAATTCGTTATAATTTAAATTATTTTATAGATAATGGGTTATTACCTAGTTATGGTTTTTCTTCAAGATACAATTCTTTTAGAGGAGCTTTTCTATTTAATGATGCTGTTATTAATAGAATTAACATTAGATATATAGATTTTACAAACGCTGTTCATTTACAAACTACAGTTGATAAAAAGTTTGCTTTTGGTATTGGATTAGAGAACAAAAAAATTAAAATAACTTCAGAAACAATTTTAACGAATGATAAAGAAACTGTTTTTGATAATAGCAATTATATAAACGCTTTTACATTTTTAAAATTAGACACTTATAATAAAAAAATGTTCCCAACAAGTGGATTTTATGCTGATGTAGATTTTAAATGGTTTATTTGGTCTGATAGAAATGAAAATATTAATCAAAAAGAGATTGTATTAACAAATAAATATAGTCAGTTCTCACAGTTGTCAGGAACTTTAGGTTTTGCAAAAACTTTTTACGACAAGCTTACTATTCAATATACATCAGAAGCTGGTTATACATTAGGAAACGTAGCTTCAGGAATATTTGATTTTAACTTAGGAGGATACAACAAAAATTATATTAATAATTTTAAATCTTTTTACGGTTATGAAATAGGTGCTCTAAGTAATCAATCTTTTTTAAAATCAGAATTTAATTTTAGATACAGTGTTTTTGATAAACAATACGCAACATTTATTGCAAATTATGCACGTGTTGAAAATGATATTTTTGCTGACGGTAAGCTGTTTAAAAACACAAAATCTGGTTACGCTTTAGGTTACAGTGTAGAAACGCTTTTAGGACCTGTAGAAATCAAGTATTCTTGGTCTCCAGATCATAAAGAAAAATATTGGTTATTTAACTTAGGTTTTTGGTTTTAAAGATCACATTGCTTTTTCTAAAGTAAAAGAAAACTCTGAGCCTTCACCATAATTACTTTTTAAAAGTATAGTTTCACCATGTGCTTCAATTATATGTTTAACAATTGATAACCCTAAACCTGAGCCACCTTGTTCTCTAGAACGGCTTTGATCAACTCTATAAAAACGTTCAAATAAACGTGATAAATGTTCTTGCTTAATTCCTTCACCGTCGTCAATAACTTTTATAATAAACTTGTTTGGATTATAACTTTCTATACTAACTGTTGTTACTCCACCTACTTTACCATATTTAATAGAGTTAACTACTAAATTAATTAACACTTGTTCAATACGTTCAACATCACCTTTTACAAAAAATGGAAACTCATATAGTTTATCAAACTTTAGTTTAATGTTACGTTTTTTTGCTTTCATTTCAAACAAATCAAAAACGTTTTGTATTAATTCTAAAATATTAAAAGGCTCAATATTCATTTTCATTCCCTCAGTTTCAAGCTTAGCAATCATATCTAAATCTTTAATAATAGAGGTTAATCTTTCTACTCCTTTATTAGCTCTTTCTAGGTATTTTGTTCTAATCTCTTGATCATCAGCAGCACCTTCTATTAAGGTTAAAATATATCCTTGAACGGTAAAAAGAGGTGTTTTTAATTCATGAGCTACATTTCCTAAAAAATCTCTTCTAAAAGAATCTCTTTGTGTTAAATGAGCAATTTCTTCACTTTTTCCTTCAACATATTCTTGTACAGTTTTTGTTAAAGCTTCGATATCTGTTGTAACTTTTTTTCGTTTTAAATCATTAATATCTAATACAGAAATATCTTCATATAATTTTTTTATTCTTTGATATATAAAATGCTCTGTTCTATATTGAATGATAAAAAAAGAGATTATAAAAAAAAGAATTCCAAAAATAATAATGGTAATACCACCTATGAAATTATAAAATAAAAGATAAGAAAGCGCAGCAAAAATTATTGAGAGTAGAGTTAAATATAGCGCTGACCAAAGGGCGTATTTATATGTTTTTTTTATTTTCATTTTTAGTATAAATAAAAGTAGATTGCTGAAAAGCAATCTACATAAATATTTTTATATGATTTTATTAGTTATCTAGTTCTTCTAAAACAAATTTATAACCAACACCTTTTACAGTTTTAAAATAATCATCACCAATTTTTTCACGTAGTTTTCTAATATGAACATCAATTGTTCTTCCACCTACAACAACCTCATTTCCCCAAACGCTATCTAAAATAACTTCTCTTTTGAATACTTTTCCAGGTTTTGAAGTTAATAAAGAGAATAGTTCAAATTCTTTTCTTGGTAATGAAATTTTAACATCACCTTTAAAAACAACATATTCATCTCTGTTAATAACAATATCTCCAATTTTAGTAGTTGTATCAGCTTTTTCTTCTGTTTTTAAACGACGAAGTAAAGACTTTACCTTACTAACCAATACCTTTGGTTTTACTGGTTTTGTAATATAATCATCAGCACCAGCATCAAAACCAGCAACTTGAGAATAATCTTCACCTCTAGCAGTTAAAAAGGAGATAATAACGTTTTCAAGAGACTTTATATTTCTAATTTTTTCACAGGCTTCTATACCATCCATTTCAGGCATCATAATATCTAATAATATTAGATGGGGATTTACTTTTTTTGCCGTTTTAACTGCTTCAGCACCATTGTTTGCGGTAAAAACTTGATATCCTTCAGATTTTAAGTTATAACCAACTATTTCTAAAATATCTGGTTCATCATCAACTAATAAAATCTTAATATCGCTAGTATTCATACATTAATTTTTAAGTAGTAATACCCAAAAGTAACGATAAAATAACAAATTGTCCATACTCCTAGTTAACTTAACATTGATTTAATGTTTTATAAACTTTAGAAAAAGTTACTAGTTAAAAATCAGAAACTTACCATTTTTATTGCTTGAATATTGTGTTGTTTCTACTTTTAAATATAGAATAATGAATTAAAGTCAATTTTTGTATATTTAAAAAAAATTGATTTTATGAAATGCATCACCACACTAAGAATGTTTACTGTAAAATGTAAACATAATTTTAAGTTATTCAACCCAAACTCTTTAATAATATTAAAAAGGAGGTTATGTTAAATAAGTTAGCGTTACAAAATGTATTATTTTTAGATATTGAAACAGTACCTCAATATGAAGGGTGGAATCAAGTATCTGAAAACGAACAAGAATTATATGCTTTAAAAACGAAGTATCAACGAAAGGAAGAGTTTTCTCCTGAAGATTTTTATGATAAAGCAGGTATATGGGCAGAATTTGGTAAAATAATTTGCATTTCAGTTGGGTACTTTATTATTAAAAATAATAAAAACCAACTAAGAGTTACTTCATTTTATGGAGATGATGAAACTATACTGTTGAAAGATTTTAAAAAATTATTAGATAAGCATTTTAACTTAAAAAAACATCTTTTGTGTGCTCATAATGGAAAAGAATTTGATTTTCCATATATAGCTAGACGAATGGTTGTGCACCAAATTCCATTACCAGATATGCTTAGCTTATTTGGAAAAAAACCATGGGAAGTTAACCATATTGACACACTGGAATTATGGAAATTTGGTGATTACAAACACTATACCTCTTTAAAATTATTAACACATATTTTAGGAATACCTTCACCAAAAGAAGATATTGACGGAAGCGAAGTTGCTAATGTGTATTATAAAGAGAAAAATTTAAAACGAATTGTTGAGTATTGTGAACGTGATACTATTGCAGTTGCCCAACTAATACTTCGTTTTTGTAATAAACCGTTATTAGACGATACAGCTATTGTAAAAGTTTAATATCTAATTAACAGGTATTGTTTTTTCTTCGAAAATATCATTACCATTATTGTCTTTACCTTTCCAGAATTTAAAAATATAATCTTCTTTTTGTTGAATTTGGATTGGTATTTTTAATTCTTTAGAGATAGTTTGCTGTGAACAATTTGCATTTAGCTTTTCTAAAGCTCTAATTGCAATAATTCTTGCATTCCCATCACTTTGATAGTATAAACTAAAAAAAGAGTGACAGCTGTTAGGTAAGGTATATTTTACCTTGATGGTATCTTTAGATTTATAGGTGAAACTTTGTGGAGTAAAAGATTCATCGATAGTTAATAATTTAACAACCTGGTTGTCTTCACTATCTAGAGAACATGCTGCAAGAGATAAAGCAAAACATAATAAAAGTAATTTTTTCATGACATAAATTTTAAAATTGATAACTAATTCCTGAGTATACACCAAGTGTGTATGGTTTAAATCCGTTTGAGTTTTTTGAAAAAGTGTTTAAGTGTATTTTAAACATTGGATTTACAACGAATTTTATTTTTTTATTAATTGAATATTCGAGATCGAGTCCTAAATTCCCACTAAAATTGAGTGTGTTTAAATTAGAAGCTTTCCCAATGGTTTGTGATATTCTTTCTGATGTTACTGAAACTTCATTTTGATTTAAAAATAATGAGCTAAAGCCAGTAACTATTTTGGTGTTAAATTTTGAAGTTTTTAAGACAGCGTACTTTAGTTCAATAGGAACTTCAATATAACTATATGTTTGGTTTAAAGATGCTTCACTAGTAACGATACTCGCGCTACTTAATGTGTTAACATCAGTTGTGTTATTAGATTGACTTAAAATAAGTAAGGGGCTAGATGTTAGTTCTACACTTTCTAAACCAGCTCCTCTTACATTTGCCATAACCGACAAGTTTTTATTTGTAAAACCAACTTTTTGTGTAAATAACCCTGATTGTATAGACCATTTATTATTTAGTTGATAGGCTACTCTTATACCATAAGAAATATTGTTATCACCTGTTAAACTAGCTGAGGTTAAACTTTTATCTAAAGCTGAGCTTTGCGTAAGAGAGTTAGCATGAGTTAACGCAAAAACAGGAGATACAGACCATTTATCCTTATTTGTTTTGATAGTTAACACACTATCTTTTTTACTTATTTCAGCAAGAAAGTCTTTTTTTGTAAACAGTTTTTTTAGAGTATCTTTTTTAACTACATTTTTTTCTTTTTTCTTTTTTTCAATAATAATCTTTTCCATAGCTCTTTTTTTACCCGATAAAACCCCTTCAACTATTTTACCAGATACTATCTTTTTACGTGCAATTAATTTGTTATTTGTAGCTCTTTTTTTTGATGAAACATTTATAGTTTTCTTTTCTGCTATTATTGTGTTTTTTTCTTTTATACTATTGTTACTATTCTCTGTTATTAAAGGTATATCAGTATCTATTTCTTTTTTATGATTATTAAAATCATCAGGAGTTTTAACAATGTTTTCAGTTGGGTTAATAACCGGTTCTAAAGGAATAGTACTTTTAAAAAAAGGATATAAAACAAAACCTAATATAAAAACAGCCGTAATACCACTATACAACCACCACATAGGTAAAACTCTTCGTTTTTTCTTTTTAAGCTTAGCCTCAATATCATCCCACATTTCAGGCTTAGGTGAAGCTTCAAATCCATTAAGCTTTTCTTCAAATAATCTGTCTATGTTCTTTCTATCATTCATTTATGCTTCCTGTTGCATTTTTTGATAAACTTCAATTTTTCTTTTTAATAATAATCTTGCTCTTGATAAATTTGACTTAGATGTTCCTTCAGAAATTTGTAGCATTTTGGCTATTTCTTTATGTGAAAATTTATCTAAAACGTATAGGTTGAATATCAGCCTATACCTGTCTGGTAATTTTTGAATTGTTTCTAATAAAAAAGAGACACTTATTATAGAATCATCGTATTCAACTTCTTCAATATCTTCTATAGATTCTTCTTTTACTATTTGTAAAGGAGATTTCTCTCTATATTTTTGAAGAGCAGTATTTATAGCTATACGTTTCATCCAACCTTCAAAAGAACCTATGTTATTATATTGTTTAATTTTTTTAAAAATAGTTAAAAAGCTATCTTGTAAAGTATCCTGTGCATCTTCATAATTTCTAGAATACTTTAAGCAAAGTCCAAAGAGCTTATCAGAAAAAAGTTGATAAACCTTTGCTTGTGCCTTAATATTTTGCTGGCAACATTGCGCTATGATTTCTTTTAAATTAATGTGCTAAATATTTTTTTAAAAATACTAATATTTTAACACTGCTACTCCATTATCACACTCTATATTAGTAGGTTTTGGAGGAATGTCGCAAGTAGAAACAATTCCCCACTTTTTATTATAAACATCTTCAGCTTTTGTGTAATTTTCTACCTTTTTTAAAAACCCTGAGACATCAATTTTTTTAGAATAAGCAATATAACCTTGTGGTCCCCCACAAGCTTTGCTTCCATAATTAGTATATGTCCAATCATTTGAATTTTCACAAGTTTTACTTGTAGCTATAGTATGAAATATGCTATACATTTTCAGTAATTCCTGATGTTCTTTTTCTCTTTCTGTTAAGGCAGTTTTTACAACTAACTCTTTCTCAGTTAAAGAAACAATTTCCCAATTAAAATTTCCAGAAAAATTATCTAATTGCACTTTTATTAATACTTTGTCAGCATTATAAGTACCTTTATCATCATAAAAAGTTAAAGGAGGAGTACCACAAAATCCTGAAGTTTTCTGTATAAAAATATTAGCATCATTAAATGCAACACCATACTCTTTTTCTGGTAATGATTTAACACGTTTAAAAGTTATTGTTTCTCCATTATGTTTAGCTTTAGCCCAAACACCTTTTAATAAATTATTAGAATCAAAAGGAATATCATTATTATTACACCCAATAAGTAATAAGCTAATAAAAGCAGTTAAAATACAAATAAAGGTTAGTAGTCTGTTCATTTTAGTTTTCATAATATTTTGTTTGTTAGCAAGGTAAGTTTTCAGAAAGTTTCTTTGTTTTTGTTAGTACTCTAACTAGGGAAAACGTTTTTTCTATATCATTTTCAGAAACTATTAATTCATATTCATAACCATCTTCATAAATAAAGCCTTTAATATCCCTATTATAAAGAGTCCAATCATTAAAGCTTTTTTCTTTAATTAAAATTCCTTTTTTTAAAGAATTTATGTTGTTGACTATTCTTTTAGATGCAATAGTTATTAACTTTTCTTTTTTTGGCTTTTTAGATATGGTTCTTGTAAAAAGCGAACTTATTTTGGTATAAATCATGGTTCCCATACGTTGTCTTTTATACAAGATGCAGAAAAACTTAAAAGGTTGCGTAGAATACTCTTATTTTTGTAAAAATTATGCGAAACAAGGTTTTTAATATACAGTCAGAAAAAGAGTTTAACGAAGTAGCGTTATCCGTTTTTAAGCATCAGTTTAAAAATAATAAGATATATCGTTCTTTTTGCGATTTATTATATATACATCCATCAGATGTTGATACTATTGATAAAATTCCATTTTTACCAATACAATTTTTTAAAGATAAGCAAGTAGTTTCATCAAATGACGAGGTTCAAGAAGTTTTTACAAGCTCAGGAACCACAGGGACTTCTACAAGTAAGCACCATGTAACAGATTTATCATGGTATGAAACTAGTTATTTAAAAGGTTTTAAACATTTTTATGGCAATATTCAAGAGTATGTTGTTTTAGCATTGCTTCCTAATTATTTAGAACGAAAAGGCTCTTCTTTAGTATATATGGTTGACGATTTAATTAAGCGTTCTGAAAATTCTGAAAGTGGTTTTTATTTGAATAATTTATCTGAATTGGCTGAAAAACTTATCAAATTAGATAAACAAGGTCAAAAAGTACTACTTATAGGAGTTTCTTTTGCTTTACTAGATTTAATTGAAAAATATCAATTCAATCTTCAAAATACCATAGTTATGGAAACTGGAGGAATGAAAGGTAGAAGAAAAGAATTAATACGTGAAGAGTTGCATCAAATATTAGGTAACGGATTTGGTGTTGAAAATATTCATTCTGAATATGGAATGACTGAATTATTAAGTCAAGGATATTCCAACGGTAAAGGAGTTTTTAATTGCCCTCCCTGGATGCGTCTATTGACTAGAGATACAGAAGATGCATTAACTATTTTACCAAAAGAAAAGTCAGGAGGAATTAACGTAATTGATTTAGCAAATTACAATTCTTGTTCATTTATAGCAACACAAGATTTAGGAAAAGTACATACTGATAATAGTTTTGAAATTATTGGTCGATTTGATAATTCTGATATACGAGGTTGTAATTTACTCGTATTATAATTTACTTGTTTTTTATCCTGTTTTTAAATATCTTTCCCTAGTAAAAAAAGCTTGTAAAAAGTTCATTATATGGATGTAAACTCAAATTTAGCAGTACTTATTGATGGTGATAATATTCCTTCAGCTTATGTAAAAGAAATGATGGAAGAAATTGCTAAATATGGTAATCCTACTATCAAAAGAATTTATGGAGATTGGACAAAGCCAAATTTATCAAAGTGGAAAAACTTATTACTAGAAAATGCGATAACACCTATTCAGCAATATGGGTATACTACTGGTAAAAATGCAACAGATTCAGCAATGATAATTGATGCAATGGATATTCTTTATTCTGAAAAAGTAAATGGTTTTTGTTTGGTATCAAGTGATAGTGATTTTACAAGATTAGCTACTAGGTTAAGAGAGGCTGGAATGCAAGTAATTGGTATAGGTGAAAAGAAAACCCCGAATCCGTTTATTGTAGCTTGTGATAGGTTTATTTATATAGAAATATTAAAAAGTAAAACTGCTATACAAAATATAGAAGCTGGTAAGGAAGAATCAACAAAATATAATGTTGATAAAATTACTAGAAAAGAAATTGAATTAATAAGCACAACGATAGCTGATGTATCTGATGATGATGGTTGGGCTTTTTTAGGTGATGTAGGTAGTTTATTGCAAAAGAAACAACCTAATTTTGATTCAAGAAATTTTGGTTTTGATAAGCTTACTCCTTTAATAAAGTCAATTGATAAATTTGAAATTGAACAAAGAGAAAGTCCAAAAGGAAGACACAAATTAATTTTTGTGAAAATCAAAGAAAAAAAAACAAGAAACAAACGTCGTTAAATAACTATTCTATAAATTTTAATTAAAAAATGTAAGTACTCTTACTTTTTATCGACTCTCTCTTTATGAAAAACATATATACTCTTCTAATAGTGATGTTTTCTGCATCACTTTTCGCACAAACAACAGATTATAATACTAAAAAGGGCTACATAGCTGAAGGTTATGATGTTGTTTCGTATTTTATAAATGCAAAACCTAAAAAAGGAAAATCAAAACATCAAACAACGTACGATGGAGTAAAGTTTAAATTCTCATCTGAAAAAAATAAAAATTTATTTGAAAAAAATCCAACTCAATATATTCCTCAATACGGAGGATATTGTGCATATGCTATAGCGGCAAAAAAAACAAAGATGTATATTGATGCTGAAGCTTATGAAGTTAGAGATGGTAAGTTGTACTTGTTTTACAGTTCTTGGTTATCTAATAAATTAGAAGATTGGCAAGAAGGTGATACTAAAAAACTACAATCAAAAGGAGATAAAAACTGGGAAGAAATAAAACACATTAACAAGTAGAGCATGAATAAATTAATCTACGTTTTATTTTTTGTAACATCTTTTGTTGGTGCACAAAACAATTACAATTTAAAAAAAGGAGCAGTAGCAAATGGGTACGATGTTGTTGCTTATTTTAATAATACTGCTTTGAAAGGAAGTAAAAAAATAACAGCAAAACACGATAATGTTACTTTTAGATTTTCTTCTGAAAAAAACTTAAAAGCTTTTAAAAAAGAGCCTCAAAAATACATTCCTCAATATGGTGGATACTGTGCTTATGCAATAGGTAAAAATGGAGAAAAAGTATCTATAAATCCTAAAACTTTTGAAATTAGAAATGGTAAATTATACCTTTTTTACAATTCATGGGGAACAAATACATTGAAGTTGTGGTTAAAAGAAAACCCAGAAGAACTTCAAAAGAAAGCTGACCAAAATTGGCAAAAAATTAATCAATAAATAATTATTGATTTTAGTCCGGGGGGACTATAAAAAGAGCTGAAAATTTTTCGGCTCTTTTTTTATAGCTTAACAACTCTTTTTTATTCTTATTTTTGTTGGAAAACACCTTTCTACTATGAACAATTTTTCGTTTTTTAACCGTACAAATATTCAACAAGAACTTGAAACCACAGAGTTTGATATGTTAATTATTGGTGGTGGAATTACAGGAGCTGGAATTGCTTTAGATGCAGCATCAAGAGGAATGAAAGTTGCTTTAGTAGAAAAAAATGATTTTGCTTCTGGAACAAGTAGTAAGTCAACTAAACTAATTCATGGTGGCTTACGATATTTAAAACAATTTGATTTCTGGCTAGTTAAAGAAGTAGGTACAGAGCGAGCAATAGTACATAAGCTAGCTCCTCATTTGGTAATTCCTGAGAAAATGATTTTACCACTTATTGAAGGAGGAACTTATGGATCATGGTTAACATCTATAGGGCTAAAAATATACGACGTATTAGCATCAGTTGAAGGTGATGATAAACGTAAAATGTTAGACAAAGAAGAGGCGCTTGAAAAAGAGCCATTATTGCCAGATAGTATTTTAAATGGTGCTGGGTTTTATGCAGAATATAGAACTGATGATGCTCGTTTAACGATTGAAATATTAAAAACTGCTAGTCAATATGACGCGCAAATTTTAAACTATGTGCAAGCTGATGAGTTTATTTATGAAAATAAACGTGTAGTTGGAGCTAAAGTTACTGATGTTTTAACTGATAAAAGTTTTAATATTAAAGCGAAGTATGTTGTAAATGCAGCAGGACCTTGGGTAGATGAACTACGTCAAATTAACAATTCAAAAATTGGAAAACGTTTACATTTAACTAAAGGAGTCCATTTAGTAGTAGCTCATGAAAAATTACCTGTAAAGCAATCGGTGTATTTTGATATTCCTGATGGACGAATGATGTTTGCTATTCCTAGAGGAAAAGTAACTTATTTTGGAACCACAGATACCAATTACCAACAAGATAAAGACAACGTAGAAACTAGTATTGTTGATGCACTCTATTTAATAGAAGCAGTAAATAATATGTTCCCAGATATAACACTTACATTAGAAGATATTCAGTCGTCATGGGCAGGTTTACGACCATTGATACATGAAGAAGGAAAATCAGCGTCAGAGTTATCTCGTAAAGATGAAATATTTGTGTCTGATACGAAGTTAATATCTATTGCTGGAGGTAAATTAACAGGGTATCGTAAAATGGCTGAACGTATTGTAGATATAGTAGCTAAAAAGATGACCCGTAGGTTTGAAAAAGAATTTGAACCCATACAAACAGAAGACCTTATTTTATCAGGAGGACCATTTTTAAATTACAAGTCTGTAAAAATTTACACGAATCAGGTATATAAACGTATAAAATCATTTGGTTTAACAGAGAAAGACGCTAGTTATTTAGTACATAACTATGGAAAACAAACCGATATTATTTTAGATAAATTTGATGAGTTAACTGAAGAAAACTCAGAAAAACAATTATTAAAAGCGGAGGTTTGGTTTACTATTCAGCATGAAATGACGTGTACACCAACCGACTTTTTTATGCGACGTACAGGACGCTTGTTTTTTGATAAACCAAGTGTTGATAATTATAAGCAATTTGTACTAGACGAGTTTATAAAACACTTTGAATGGAACTCTAAAACTTCTTCAAATCATTTACAAGAATTAGAAGATAAAATGGCGTTAGCAATTGGGTTTAAATAAACTCCTGTCAATGCGATAAGGCACGAAGAAGCAATCTTTCTAATAATAGTTGTTAATTATATTTTGAGTACAAGATGAACAGACTACTTCATTTCACTGCGTTTTATTCGTAGTGACGATTGTTAATGTCATTGCGAGGAAGTATGACGAAGCAATCTCTCGAATAATAGTAGCAATTATATTTTGAGTACAATATAAACAGGCTACTTCACACCATTACATTATGTTCGTAGTGACGGTTTTGAATGTCATTGCGAAGGAGGTTACGACTGAAGCAATCTCTCGAATTAGAGTTAGTGTTTAAATTTTGAACAGAGAATAAAGAGACTACTTCATTTCTCTACGTTTCATTCGTCATGACATTTCACTTTTTTAGAATGAAAGTTCCTAGAAAACTCTCTAACATGTTTAAACATAGATTAATTTAAAAAGCATTACTTTTAAACAAAAATTGTTATTTAAATTATGCGATTAGTCCTATGTGCTATGCTGTTTTCTGCTATGGCATTTTCTCAAGAATATCTATTCTCAAAACAAAAAGGTGAAAATAAACGTAACGAAGTTTGGGGTAACTTATGGTTAGATCAAGGAGTTTATTATCAAAATGATGATAGACATGAAAAAGCAATAAAATATTTTAAATATGGGTTAGCTACTAAAAATATTAAAATGAAAGCACCTCAAGTTTACGCTAACTTAATAGAAGGTATAGCTATCAGTAATTATGTTTTAGGTAAAAAAGAAGGTGTTATTAAAAAATATAATGAAGCGGTATACATAAAAGAAAGATTAAAAAACAATGAAGGTTTATGTTTTACGCACACAAATATTAGTCTGTACTATATTGATAAAAAGAACAAGAACTTAGCAAATAAACACGCTATTAAAGCTTTTGAATATGCGCTTAAAAGTAAAAATAAGGAACTTCAATTACAAAAATTAGAATTAATTCTAAATCAAAATATATATTCTAAATCAAAATATTATTTTAAAAAATACGTACAATTAAAAGATAGTTTAATTGATGTAACTAATAAATTACAAGAAAAAATTGCGAGATTTAATTACCAAACAGTTAAAAGGGAAAAAGAAAATACGCTCTTAAAGTCTGAAAATAATAGAAGTCAAGAAGAAATATCATATCAAAAGCAACAAAAAACAATTGGTTGGTTATTAACACTTATAAGTTTGTTGGGGCTAAGTATAGGTTCTTTGTTTTTTGTATTACGTAGAAGAAAATTAGTATACCAAACACAATTACAAAAAGCTGAGACTAGATATTTAGAAAGAGATAGAATTGCACAAGAATTGCACGATGGAGTTTTAAGTAAGCTTTTTGGAACTCGACTTAGTTTAGGTTTTTTAAAACTTCAAGGTGATATTGATGAGTTAAATAAACACCAATATCTTTTAAATGAGTTACAAAATGTAGAAAAAGAAATCAGAGAAGTTTCACATAAATTGAGCCATACTATAAGTCAATCAGATAATTTTAAACTATTAATTAAAGAGCTTTTTGAAGAGAAAAGTAAAATAGGAGGTTTTGAATATAGTGTAGATATTTCAACAGAGATTGATTGGAAAAAGATTGATGAAAAAGGAAAAATTAATATTCATCGAATTCTTCAAGAAGTGATACAAAATTGTATTAAACACGCAAAAGCAAATACTATAAAGCTAAAAATAGTTCAAGAAGGTGGCAATATGAACATAAAAATTGAAGATAATGGAGTTGGTTTTGATTCAGAAAAAGAAAATAAAGGAATTGGATTGAAGAATATAAACTCAAGAATAAAAAAATTAAAAGGAGTTATTAAAGTAAACTCTAAATTAGGAGAAGGAACTACTATTGAAATTGAACTTCCAATAAAATAATAAACAAGCTGTCATTGCGAGAAAGTACGACGAAGTAATCTCTCTAATAAGAGTTAACAATTATATTTTGAGTACAAAACAAACAGACTACTTCACTCCATTGCATTATGTTCGCAGTGACGATTTAGATTGTCATTGCGAAGGAGGTTACGACTGAAGCAATCTCTCCAATAAGAGTTAACAATTATATTTTGAGTACAAGATAAACAGACTACTTCATTCCACTGCGTTTCATTCGTAGTGACGATTTTGACTGTCATTACGAGGAAGTTACAACTGAAGTAATCTCTCTAATAAGAGTTAACAATTATATTTTGAGTACAAGATGAACAGATTACTTCACGCCATTGCATTTCATTCGTATTGACGATTATTAATGTCATTACGAGGAGGTATGACGAAGCAATCTCTCCAATAAGAGTTGGCAGTTATATTTTGAGTACAAGATGAACAGACTACTTCATTTCACTGCGTTTCATTCTTAGTGACGATTGTTAATGTCATTGTGAAGGAGGTAACGACTGAAGCAATCTTTCTAATAAGAGTTAGCAATTATATTTTGAGTACAAGATGAACAGACAACTTCACTCCATTGTATTACGTTCACAGTGAAGATTTTTCGCTATAACTTCAAGTAAGTAACTACTATAGAAATCCCTTTAATTTCCTAGCTGATTATACCTTTTTTATAAAAACTCATGACATTTTAGTCATTTATCAAAAAACTTTCCTGTTAAAAAGCTAAAAAACTCTTAAAACCTTTTGTTTTAAAGGATAAAATACTATTTTTAAAAAACGTAAATTTAAACATTAAACAAAAGGGAAGATGAAAAACAATTACACTTTAGAAGAGCAAGCAATACAATTTGGAGGAGGAGCAACGACTTTAGATAGCAATGGAGGTGGAAGTACTGATACTGATACAGGTGGAGGAAGTGGTACTACTGGAGATGGAGATGGAGGAAACTAAACTCTGATAATAATATCAATTAAAATTAAAAGGTTGTTCTGTATTGTATAGAGAACAACCTTTTTAAATATAAATACTTATTTTACTAAGATAGTTTTGTAAAAAAAATATTACTTTTAGGAACTTTTATAAATAAAGTATGCGTCTCTTCTTTTTATTTCTTTTTATTTCTACCATGGTTGTTTCTCAAAAAGAGAAAGATAGTCTTTTATATAATAAACAAAGAAAGACCATTATTGATATCGGAATTAAAGCTTATAGAGCCAAGGATACTTTTATTTTAAAAAAATCTACGAAACAACTTTTCAATTTTTATAAAAGGCATAAAGATTCTATAGTATTAGCTAAGTATTATCATTTTAAGGCCTTATATCAAAAAATTGTTTATACAAATGATAGTGCTTTTTACTATTATCACAAATCTAAAAATATTTCAAAACTATTGAAAGACTCTATAGCAGTTGGTGGTAGATTATTAGGTATATCAGGATTACAAAGAGGGGCAAAGGATTTTTTAGGAAGTGAAATAAGTTCTATAGAAGCTTTAGAATATTTAGAACCTATAAAAGCGTATAATTTTTTAGAAAGTATATATAATAGTTTAGGGTTAGCTTCTGAAGAATTGAATCAAAAAAAGGAAGCTATAAAATATTATAATAAAGCATATGAGGTAAGTAAACTAAATAAAGATTCACTAATAAAAGAAAAAGGGTATTTACGTGTTTTTAATAATTTAGGATTATTATATCAAAAGCAAGATCAACATAAAAAAGCAATAGAGTATTTTAAAGAAGGCTTAGATTTTGATAGTATTAAAATTAAGTACCCTGAGCAATATGTGTTTTTATTAGAAAATTTAGCATACAGTAATTTTTCTTTAGATAAACAAAAAAATGTATTGAGCCAGTATGAAGAGGTTTTAAAAATAAGAGATAGTTTAAAAGATTATAGAGAGTTAAGTACAACTCACATAAATATCTGTTTGTATTATAAAAAGAAAAAAAACTTCAAACAAGCACGTTTTCATGCAAATAAGGCACTAAAATATGCAAAAGAAACTCACAATAATGAACGTTGGTTAGATGCTTTAGAAGAACTTTCTCAATTAAGTACTGGAAAAAAAGCTACAGAATATTTAGAAGAGCATATAGAGTTAAATGATAGTTTGGTACAAAAAGAACGTACGCAGAAAAACCAATTTGCTAAAATTAGGTATGAAACAACCAAAAAAGAAAAAGAAAATAGTTTTTTAAAAATAGAAAATGATAAAAAACAAACAGAAATAGTTCGTCATAAACAACAAAAAGTTATTGGTTGGCTGGTGGCAGTTGCTGGTTTTTTAAGTTTGGGTTTAAGTATTTTATTTTTTGTGTTAAGACGTAGAAAATTAATTTACCAAGCACAGTTACAAAAAGCACAAGCACGTGAGCAAGAGCGTAAACAAATTGCAAAATCATTGCATGATGAGGTAGCAGGAGATTTACGTTTACTACATAGAAAATTAGAAAAATCACAGTTGTTTGAAGAGGCTCAAAAGCTTGATGCGGTTAAAGAAAATGTACGTCAACTATCACATCAATTAAGTAGTGTGAGCTTTAAAAAAGTTGGCTTTAAAGACCAAATAATAAACTTAATTTCTGATTATTTTGAACTTACTTTTAAAATAACAGTAAAAGGGTTGCATGAGCAAGATTGGTCGCAAGTTAATAGTGCAATAAAAAGATTATTGTATTTAAGTATTAGAGAAAGCATACAGAATAGTAAAAAACATGCCAAGGCAACAAAATTTACGATCGCTTTTTCAATACATAAAAAAAATGTATTTTTGGATGTTACTGACAACGGTATAGGTTTTGATACCTCTGTTAGTAAAAAAGGGATCGGTTTACATAATTTACAAGAAAGAGTTGAAGAGTTAAATGGAACACTATCAATTACTAGTACTGTAGGGGCTGGAACCGAAACACACATTCAAATACCTTTAAATGTCTGAAAAAATTAAAATACTTTTTGTTGATGATCATCAACTAATTATAGAAGGAATTCTTTCCTATCTAAAAGATATTGATGGTCTAGAAATTACAAGTACCAATTCTTGTGATGAAGCATTTAACTTAGTAAAATCTCACTTAAATACTGATCCGTATCAAATACTTTTTACTGACTTAAGTTTTGATAATGCCAGTGATAACTCAAATATTGATGGTGGTGAAAACTTAATTAAAGCACTTCAAAAAGAAAATGTACCTATAAAAATAGGAGTAATAACTGGGCACTCTGAAACAAATAGAGTTTATAATGTAGTGCGTAACTTAAACCCGTTAGCTTATATTTTAAAAGGAAAATGTAATACTACCGAATTGAATTTCGCAATCCAAAAAATGTTAGCAGATCAGGTGTATTATACCCATGAAATTCATGAGAAATTATTAAAAAGAGCATTGATTGAAATTCAAATGGATGATGTTGCTGTTCAAATTTTAAAAGAATTACCAAAGCATTCAAAAATATCTAATATGGAAGGTATTATCACTAAAAGTGATGGAAACCTTGTTAAAATTAGAGCTATAGAAAGTAAGTTAGCCAAGCTACGTACAGATTTAGATGCAAATAATAATACAGATTTAGTATTGAAAGCTAAGGAGTTAGGGATACTTGACTAATCCTTTGCGGAAAATCACACTATTTACTGCGGAAATCCCCTTTTGTAACTTTTAAGTAAAAGATACCTTTGTAATAGAATTAACACTGTAAGGGAGAAATTCTAGAAAAGAAGAGAAAAGATCAAAAACCTTTTAGCATATTAGTTAAAAGGTTTTTTGTGTTAAAATACTTTCCTTAATAATTAAATATTCCTTTTAAAATACTACAAGGAATAAGTTTTCATAGTATAAGAATAAATTCTTTAATGTTTAACTAATTGATTTAAAAAATGTTAAATATTTTTTTTACGGAAAACTACATTTTTTTCTGCGGAAATCCCCTTTTTTAAAAAGTAAATGAAAACTACATTTGTTGCATCACTCATTTAATGAGCGGATATTTTAAGGGGAAAAACAAAACCTTCTAGTTTCTCATACTACTAGAAGGTTTTTTTATGCAGTAAATTTAAGGTAACGGAAAGTTACATTTTAAAGTGCGGGAAACCCCTTTTGTACACTTGAATTTCAATATACATTTGCAGTGTTGTTTTATTAAACACAAAAATAAAGGGAAATTCA
Organism: Tenacibaculum halocynthiae; assembly: GCF_964512825.1. NCBI lineage: Bacteria > Pseudomonadati > Bacteroidota > Flavobacteriia > Flavobacteriales > Flavobacteriaceae > Tenacibaculum > Tenacibaculum halocynthiae. The sequence continues at coordinate 348,732 of NZ_CAZELG010000012.1, forward strand.
AAGTAGTATATAATGGGGAAAATATTCGTAAAAAAAGCAAACAATGTAATGGTTAATTTATTAATAGGATTAGCCGAGTTAGGAAAAGGAGCGAGCTACGCACTTAAGCATTAAAAAATATTCAATAATAAATAAAAACCTCCTAGAACTTTATCTAGGAGGTTTTTTTATGGGTAAAAACAAACTACGGAAAATTACATGTTTTTCTGCGGAATTCCCCTTTTATGAGTTTTTATTGCGAGGTACATTTGCCATGTCACTCATTTGTTATGAGTAGATAAATTAAGGGGAAAAAGAAACCTTCTGACTTAGCTGTCTAGAAGGTTTTGTTTTTAGTAGAAGTACATTATAACATTAAGGAGAATTACTTTTTTAATATATAACTAATTGATTTAAAAAACGTTAAATATGTATTTTGCGGAAAACTACATTTTTTTCTGCGGATATCCCCTTTTTTAAAAAGTAAATGAAAACTACATTTGTTGCATCACTCATTTAATGAGTGGATATTTTAAGGGGAAAAACAAAACCTTCTAGTTTCTCATACTACTAGAAGGTTTTTTTATGCAGTAAATTTAAGGTAACGGAAAGCTACATATTAAAGTGCGGGAAACCCCTTTTATACACTTGTATTTCAATATACATTTGCAGTGTTGTTTAATTAAACACAAAAATAAAGGGAAATTCAAAGTAGTATATAATGGGGAAAATATTCGTAAAAAAAGCAAGCAATGCAATGGTAACTTTATTAACAGGATTAGCCGAGTTAGGAAAAGGAGCCAGCTACGCACTTAAGCATTAAATATATATTCAATAAAAAATATAAAACCTCTTAGAACTTTATCTAGGAGGTTTTTTTATGGGTAAAAAAGAACTACGGAAAATTACATTTCTAGATGCGGAAATCCCCTTTTAGGAGTTTTTATTGCGAGGTACATTTGCCGTGTCACTCATTTATTATGAGTAGATAATTTAAGGGGAAAAAGAAACCTTCTGACTTAGTTGTCTAGAAGGTTTTGTTTTTAGTAGCTGTATGTAATAATGGAAGAAGTTAAGTTTGTTATGTATTATAAAAACTTGATTTAAAATCAATTAAGGATTTGTTTTGCGGAAAACCGCATTTTTTTCTGCGGAAAACCCCTTTATAAACTTGTTAACCAGTACTATATTTGTTGCATCACTCATTTTTATGAGCGGATATTTAAGGGGAAAACAAACCTTCTGGCACAGCTGTCTAGAAGGTTTTGTCATTTTATAGATATAGAATAAAGAGAATAATATTAGCTACGGAAAGCTACATTTTTAGATGCGGACATCCCCTTTTCTGGCACTGAATTTGCAAGTACATTTGCCATGTCACTCATTATTATGAGCAGATGATTTAAGGGGAAAACAAACCTTCTGGATAAAGTTCTAAGAGGTTTTGTCTTTTATATATAATAGATTACATCTAAAGACTATGAATTATACAAGGCAGTTTTTTTATTTGAAGGTTAATGAAAATGTAAGTTACGGAAAATCACGTTTTTATGCACGGATATCCCCTTTTAGATATTGATAATCAGGTATATATTTGTAGTGTTGTTTATTTAAACACAAAAAACAAGGGAAATTAAAAAATTTAGAAAAATGGGAAAAATGTTACTTAAAAAAGCAAATGAAGTATTAGTTAATTTATTAGAAAGTTTAGCCGATTTAGGAAAAGGAGCGAGCTACGCACTTAAACACTAAAATTAAATTAATATTCATTGTAAAACCTCCTAGAAGAACTCTAGGAGGTTTTATTTTATATAAAAAATAACAGTTACGGAAAGTTACATTTTTAGATGCGGACATCCCCTTTTCTGGCACTGAATTTGCAAGTAAATTTGCCATGTCACTCATTATTATGAGCAGATGATTTAAGGGGAAAACAAACCTTCTAGATAAAGTTCTAGGAGGTTTTGTCTTTTATATATAATAGATTACATCTAAAGACTATGAATTATGCAAGGCAGTTTTTTTATTTGAAGGTTAATGAAAATGTAAGTTACGGAAAATTACGTTTTTATGCACGGATATCCCCTTTTAGATATTGATAATCAGGTATATATTTGTAGTGTTGTTTATTTAAACACAAAAAACAAGGGAAATTAAA
>NZ_CAZELG010000012.1:350873-429025 GCF_964512825.1 Tenacibaculum halocynthiae
TTACGCACTTAAACACTAAAATTAAATTAATATTCATTATAAAACCTCCTAGAAAAACTCTAGGAGGTTTTATTTTATATAAAAAATAACAGTTACGGAAAGCTACATTTTTAGATGCGGACATCCCCTTTTCTGGCACTGAATTTGCAAGTACATTTGCCATGTCACTCATTATTATGAGCAGATGATTTAAGGGGAAAACAAACCTTCTAGATAAGTTCTAGGAGGTTTTGTCTTTTTTATAATAAATCTAATATAATGTCTTGTATTTTAAGTGAATAAAAATTCAAAAATTATTCTAGTTTAATTTTTATAAAGAAATATAGTTGTTGCGGAAAATTACAGATTTACATGCGGGAAACCCCTTTTTTACCCTAGTAATCAAGTATACATTTGTAACGTGTTTATTTAAGCACAAAAACTTAAGGGAAATTTAAATTTTATTAAAATGGGGAAAACTTTAGTAAAAAAAGCAAACGACGCCTTTGTGGGGTTTATGTCAGCTTTAGCTGAACTAGGTAAAGGTGCAAGTTATGCACTTAAACATTAAAAACCACTTAACGGTGACTCCAAAGCCTTCTAGATGAATTCTAGAAGGTTTTTTTATTTTTAAAAAGGATATATTGTAAATTGCTATTTTTAACCCAATACCTAGAATGGCAAAAAAGTATATTATAGCTTTAGATCAAGGAACTACGAGTTCTCGTACAGTTGTTATTAATGAAGAAGGAGAAATAATAGGAATGAATCAGCAAGAGTTTACTCAAGTTTTTCCAGAACCTGGTTGGGTAGAACATAACGCAGAAGAGATTTTAGAGTCTCAACTAACAACATTAAAAAAAGTATTACAACAAACAAATATAAAAGCTTCAGAAGTAGCAGGGATTGGAATAACAAACCAACGAGAAACCACCGTTGTTTGGAATAAAAACACAGGAAAACCAATATATAATGCTATTGTTTGGCAAGATAAACGTACTGCAAATATTTGCGAAAAATTAAAACAAAGAGGATTTGAAAATCATGTTCGTAAAACAACAGGGTTAATTATAGATAGCTATTTTTCTGCAACAAAAATACATTGGATATTAAATCATGTTGAAGGAGCAAAAGATGAAGCTGAAAAAGGAAATCTTTTGTTTGGAACAATTGACACTTGGTTACTTTGGAATTTAACTAATGGAGAGGTGCATGCTACCGATTATAGCAATGCTTCTCGCACAATGATTTATGATATTAAAAACCTTTGTTGGGATACTAAAATTTTAGAAGAATTAGAAATTCCAACTACAATGCTTCCTGAAGTAAAACAATCATCATATCATTTTGGAAACTTTAATTTAAATAATATTCAAATCCCTATAGCAGGAATTGCTGGAGATCAACAAGCCGCGCTTTTTGGACAAGCATGTTTTAATAAAGGAGAGGCTAAAAATACTTATGGTACCGGATGCTTTATGTTATTAAACACTGGAGAGAATATAGAATTTTCTAAAAATGGATTGTTAACTACGATTGCTTGGGGTATTAATGATAAAGTGTATTATGCGTTAGAAGGAAGTGTATTTGTTGCTGGTTCAGCGATTCAATGGTTAAGAGATGGATTGGATATTATTAAAAGCGCTAAAGAGAGTGAGGAATTTGCAAAACAAGTTACTGGTGAAAATCCAGTGTATGTTGTACCTGCTTTTGCTGGTTTAGGGGCGCCTTATTGGGATATGTATGCACGAGGAGCTGTATTTGGTTTAACACGTGATACAGGAAAAAATCATTTAATAAAAGCCACGTTAGAATCATTAGCTTACCAAACTAAAGATGTATTAAACGTAATGCAAAAAGATAGTGAGGTTGGTTTAACATCATTGAAAGTTGATGGAGGCGCTTGTGCAAATGATTTAATAATGCAATTTCAATCTGATATATTAAATGTACCTGTTGAAAGACCAGAGATTATAGAAACAACAGTAATGGGAGCAGCATATTTAGCAGGAATTTATGTAGGACTTTGGAAACAAGAAGATATTATTAATAGAAAGAAAATTAATAAAGAGTTTACACCTACGTTTTCAGAAGAAAAAAGAGACAGGTTATATAAAAAGTGGCAAAAAGCTGTAGAAAGAACTAAAAACTGGATAGATTAGGTTTAATTTTTCACCGAGAAAATGAACAAGGTTATCGAAAAAAATAGGTGTTAAGTGTTTAATATTTTTCTTTTGAACAAAGAATTTTAAAATATAATTTTATGAAAATTAGAAGTATAATTTGTTCACTTGCAATTTTATTTTTTTTAAACTCGTGTGTTGTAAAATCATTATCGCCTTTTTATACTAAAGAGACAATTAGTTTTACTGAAGAGTTTTTAGGAAAATGGAAAGACAATGAAAAAGGAAAATGGGAGGTAAAAACCTTTGAAAGTGAAATATTAAAAGGATATAAAGGAAAAGTATCTAAAGAAGACAAGCAGTTAATAAGCTTATATAAGAATTCTTACTTTGTGTCTTTTGAAAAAAAAGGAAAAGAAGCTTTTTTTATTGCTACTCCATTTAAGATTAAAGACCAACTTTTTTTAGATTTTATTCCTGTTGATTATGATAGTGGAGGTATTAACTCATTAACATTTAGTCATATTGTGTATGCGCATTCATTAGTTAAGTTTGATGTGTCTTCAAATGGAAGTATAAAAATTAAATGGTTTGATGAAGATAGAATAGAAGATCTTTTTAAAGAAGGTAAAATTAAAATCAAACATGAAAAAATAGGCTTGTTAAACGACAAGTATTTACTTACGGCTTCATCAAAAGAATTACAGAAGTTTGTTGAAAAATATATTGTTTCTAATGCCTCAAAAAAATGGGAAACCTCAATTAAATTTACATTGACTAAAGTATAATGAATAAGAATTCATTAAATAGATATAAAGCACATCATAATAAATGGATATTTAACCTTTTATTATGGGTGCTTTTATTTTTTGTAATACTGTTTTTGTTTGCTGATTTCCCTTTAAAAAAAATTGATTTTATTTATGTGGTTAGTTATTTACTTACTTTAATTCCTCCAGTAAGTTTATTAATCTATTATTTGGTGCCTAAGTTTCTTAAAAAAGAGAAGTATGTGGTATTTGTAATTTTATCAATAATAATAATATCATTATTTTCATATCTTAATATTCAATTTCACCAGTTAATAATCGATAAGATTTTCACTGATTATTATTTCATTTCATATTATAATGACGTACAAACGCTTATTGTTTTTGCTGCTGTTTCTTTAATTGCTACATTTTTTAAATTGTTAGAAGATTGGATACACTATAATCAAAATGAAAGAAGAGAAATTGAAGAGCGGTTAAAGGTTTTAAAAGGGCAAATAAATCCTCATTTTTTGTTTAATTCACTCAATGTTTTATATTCATTATCTGTAGGGAAAAATAAAGAAGTTACAGAAGCTACGTTGCAATTATCTAATATTTTAAGATATGTATTGTATGACTCTGAAAGAAAAACAACAATAGAAAAAGAAAAGGAATTAATTGAAAATTATATAGCATTTGAAAAAAACAGGCACACTGTAAATTCAACAATTAAATTTATATCCAATATTGATACGGATTCAGAAATACAACCAATGTTGTTATTGCCATTAGTTGAAAATAGTTTTAAACATGGATTAAAAAGCAATATAAATAACCCTTTTGTAATTATTAATTTAGAATTTAATAAAAATGTTTTATTATTTGAGATAGAGAATAATTTCAAAGCGAATAATTTAAAGTATACAGAAGAGTATAATGGTATTGGTGTAAAAAACATAAAAGAAAATTTAGCAATACTATATCCAAACAAACATGAATTAACAATTGAAAAAACAAATGAAACTTATAAGGTTAAACTTGTAATAGATTTAAAATAATGAAAATACAATGCGTTATTATAGATGATGAACCATCTTCACAAAATATACTTAAACATCTTATAGGAGATGTTGATTTTTTAGAGATAGCAGGAATTTGTAATGATGCAGTTGATGCAATGACGTTTTTGAAAGAAACTAAGGTTGATCTTCTTTTTCTAGATATAAATATGCCTAACTTGTCGGGAATTTCATTTTATAAAATGTTAAATAACCCTCCCTTAGTTATTTTCACTACAGCCTATTCTGAGTATGCAATAGAAGGATTTGATGTTAATGCAATAGATTATTTATTAAAACCATTTTCATTTGAACGGTTTTTAAAAGCAGTACAAAAAGTAAAAAACAAACTAGTTTTAGAAAAAGAGTTTATAATTATTAAATCAGATAAGAAACTATACCAACTAAAAGTAAATGATATTTTATTTGTTGAAGCGTTAGGAGATTATATTAAAATATATACAAAAGATAAAGTTTTGGTGAGTTATAAAACACTTAGAAATATACTTTCATTATTACCAGAAAATAAATATATGCAAATTCATAAATCATATATTATAAATCAAAGTAAATTAGACTTTGTTGAAGGAAATCAAGTTACTATTGGTTCAAAAAAAATACCTATTGGACAAAAATTTAAAATCAATTTTTTAAAAAGATTAAACAGTTAAACTATGGCTAAGTTTTATAAAAAAATTACAAACAGACTTCAAAAGTTTATTGAAAACCAAAAAATGTTTTTTGTTGCTACAGCACCTAAAGAAGGAAGAATTAATTTATCTCCTAAAGGAATGGATACCTTTAGAATTTTGGATGAAAATAAAGTTGCTTGGTTAAGTGTTACTGGAAGTGGTAATGAAACCTCTGCACATTTAATCGAAAATAATCGCATAACAATTATGTTTTGTGCTTTTGAAGGAGCTCCTAATATTCTTAGGTTGTATGGAGAAGCAACAGAGATACAAGAAAAAGATAATGATTGGAATACTTATGTAAACTTGTTTCCAAAGCTACCAGGTACACGTCAAATATTTGTAGTAGAAATAATATCTGCACAAACTTCCTGTGGTTCTTCTATACCTTTTTATGAATATTTAGGTGAACGAAATCAGTTAAATGAATGGGCTGAAGATAAAGGGAAAGATGGAATTGAATCTTATTGGGAGGAAAAAAATCAAGAAAGCATTGATGGATTAAAAACAAAATTTTCCAAATCCTGATAAAAGTCATATTCTAACTTTTTCATTGTATTTACCTTTGTATAAAAGTTTACGATATGATACAATTAGTTAATATTCCTGCAGTTTCATGGACAAATGGAACTATTATGTTGATTGTTTTTGGTATTGTTAGTTTAGGCTTAATAGCTACTCTACTAATTTTTATGAATAGTGGTAAAAAGAAAGGGTAACTATTATTTAGTGATTTTTAATAGTTGATTGTAAGAAGTGTTCTAAAAGCCCGAGTTGTTTTTCTTTTTAGAACACTTCTTTTTAGTTTTATTTAAAAGCATTTAAACCAGTAATATCTAAACCTGTAATTAATAAATGCACATCATGTGTTCCTTCATAAGTAATAACACTTTCTAGGTTCATAGAGTGACGCATTATAGAATAGTCTCCCGAAATACCCATAGCTCCTAAAACTTGTCTGGCTTCACGAGCAATGTTTATAGCCATATCTACATTATTACGTTTAGCCATTGAAATTTGTGCAGATGTAGCACGACCCTCATTTTTTAAAACTCCTAAACGCCATGTTAATAATTGAGCTTTAGTAATCTCGGTAATCATTTCAGCTAATTTTTTTTGTTGTAATTGAAACTGTCCAATTGGTTTACCAAATTGTGTACGCTCTTTAGCGTAACGCAAGGCAGTATCATAACAATCCATAGCTGCACCAATAGCACCCCAAGCAATACCATATCGAGCAGAGTCTAAACATTGTAAAGGAGCACCAAGTCCTGATTTTTTTGGTAATAGATTTTCTTTAGGAACTTTTACATTGTCAAAAATTAATTCTCCAGTAATAGAAGCTCTTAATGACCATTTGTTATGAGTTTCAGGAGTAGTAAAACCTTCCATACCACGTTCTACAACGAGTCCGTGAATTCTACCTTCTTCATTTTTAGCCCAAACTACTGCCACATCAGCAATAGGAGCATTAGAAATCCACATTTTAGCACCATTTAATAAATAATGGTCACCCATATCTTTAAATTTCGTTTCCATGCCTCCAGGATTTGATCCATGGTTTGGTTCAGTTAAACCAAAACACCCCATCCATTCACCACTTGCTAATTTTGGTAAATATTTTCTTTTTTGTTCTTCGTTTCCGTAATTAAAAATAGGCCACATAACTAAAGAAGACTGCACTGAAGCAGTTGAACGAATACCACTATCACCTCGTTCTAATTCTTGCATTATTAAACCATAAGAAATTTGGTCTAACCCAGCACCTCCGTATTCAGCAGGAATGTAGGGTCCAAAAGCTCCTACTTCAGCTAAACCACCAACTAATTGTTCAGGAAATTTAGCATTTTGAGCAGCATCTTCAATAATAGGAGATACATTTTTCTTTACCCATTCTCGAGCAGTATCACGAATTAACTTATGCTCATCGGTTAATAAATCATCAACTTGATAGTAATCAGGAGCTTGAAATAAGTCTGGTTTCATATGTGTTTGTTTTTTTAATTTTTTTACTTACTAATTATAAAGATTACAATATGAGTTAGTAAATGATATTTATAAAATAGTTGTGGTGATTTTTAAAAATGATTTCCTCAAAAATACTCAAAAAAATGGTTATTCCTATAGGTTTACGTATGTTTGTATATGATGAGATTTACTTTAGGAAAAGAGGAGCGATTAAAAAGTAGGAAACTTATAGGTAAGTTATATGAAGAAGGGAAATCTATTAGGGTTTTTCCTTTGAGAATGGTTTATATACAAACAGAACACACTTCTAAATACCCTGCTCAAGTAGGAATGTCTGTGCCCAAGCGTAATTTTAAAAGGGCAGTAGATAGAAATAGAATTAAACGCTTATTAAGAGAAAGCTACCGTAGGGAAAAAGGAATGGTGTATTCGGAAGCTAAAAAACCATATGTGTATATGATTTCTTATATTGCAAGAGAAGAGTGGAAATATGAAGATATTGAAGAGAAAATGAGTAAATTAATGTCGCTTTTTGTAGCAGAAATTAATACAAATGAAAAATAGAAAAGTACTTTTTTTAGGAAGCATAGTTATTATTGGAATTTTATTTTCGTTTCAATCTCGTTTCTTTGAGATAGCGAAACAAATAGAAATATATAACAACCTATTTAAAATATTAAATATCAATTATATTGATGAAATAAATCCTGGTGATGTAACAGATAAAGCTATTAAAAACACACTTAAAAGCTTAGATCCATATACTAATTTTTATAACGAACAGGATGTTGAAGATGCAAGAATACGAAGAGAGGGTGAATATGGTGGTATAGGTGTTACATCGTATTATACTAAAAAAGGAATTGTTTTATCAGAAATATATAAAGGCTTTTCTGCCGACAAAGCAGCTTTAAAAGCAGGAGATATTATTATAAATGTTAATGGCCAAGATTTAAAAAATCTTGAAAGAAGTCAGCTTTCTCAAGTACTGAAAGGAACCCCTAACAAAGAACTTATATTAAAAGTAAATAGAAAAGGAGAAAATATAAATGTTAAACTTAAATTAGATAAGATTATAGTAAATCCAGTGCCTTTTTATGACATGATTGACAAAGAAACTGGATATGTTGTTTTAACTCAATTTACGAGTCAGAAAGCTACTGAGGAAGTAGCAAAAGCAATTAAAAAGTTGAAAGAAAAAGGAATGGACAAGTTAGTGTTTGATTTAAGAAGTAATCCTGGAGGTTCACTTTTTGATGCAGTAAACATTACAAACTTGTTTATACCTAAAGGGAAAAAAGTGGTTGATACAAGAGGGAAGATTAAAAAGAATAGTAGAACATATAAAACAAATAGAGAACCATTAGATGTTGAAATGCCCGTGGTTGTTCTTATTGATGATAGATCAGCCTCAGCTTCTGAAATTGTTTCTGGAGCGCTACAGGATTATGATAGAGCAGTTGTAATGGGTGAACGTTCATTTGGAAAAGGATTGGTGCAGCGCTATTTTAAGTTGAATTATGGAACCCAAATGAAAGCTACTATTTCAAAATATTATACACCTAGTGGAAGATGTATTCAAGAATTGGATTATGCTAATAGAGATTCAAAAACAGGAAAAGTACCAAAGTTTTCTGAAGGGGTAGTTAATAAGTTTACAACACAGAATGGAAGAATAGTTTATGATGGTGGTGGAGTAACCCCCGATATTAAAATAAAATATTCAGAAAAAAACAAAACAACTAAAGCATTATTAAAATCAAGAGCTATTTTTAATTTTGCAACTGATTATATTCAAAAAGAAACAGCTGTAGACTCTTTAAATTTTTCATTTGATTCGCAAAAGTTTAATACGTTCAAAACATATTTATATAGTACCGATACTTCTTTTGTTACAAAGGAAGAAAAAATGTTCAAGAGAGCTTATAAAACTTTAAAAAACAAAATTGGTATACAAAAAGATTATGATAATATTTTGAAAAAGTTACAACAGCAAAAAGTAACAGAAATAACAAAAAATAAAGATGTTTTATTAGCAAAAATTGAAAAAGAAATATTAAAACTTTCTTATTATAAAGAAGGAATGTATAAACACCAATTAAAAAATGATAAAACAATAAAGCAAGCAGTTTCATTGTTGAAAAATAAAAACAGATACAATAAAATACTCAAAACTGAGTAGTTTATATAACTTATTTGATTACAAATTTATGTCGAAACCAAACCAGAAAGAAAGAACGAGAGCGCAAGAGTCAACAAATGCAATAGAAAAATTATACATTTCTATGAGGCATTTGTTTAGTCGTGGATTTTATAAGCCAATGGGGATTTCTGGAGAAACTTTACGAAAATCACTTTTAGCATTACGTCCAGAAATTTATGGATCTATAGCTGAAGAAAAAACCGAATTAAACGGGTTAATTTATGTAATAGAGCGTTTACCAGAAGGAATAGAGGAATGTCAATTTATCAACTTAACAGCTGATGAGGGTTATAGGAACTCACATTTTAAAGCAATTGTACCTCCTAAAAGAAGGAGAAATTGTTATCGTATTGATAAAGACCAAATGAACATTGAAATTACTAGAGGAAGGTCTGAAATATATGATATTCTTACTCACCTTACTTTTCTATTTATTGAGTCACATAAAATAAAAGATAGAGTTACAATTGATGGTTCTGGAGAAAAATTTATTAGAGAGTGGATACATCTTGAAGAGGTTGTTTTGTATAATAAAACACTTACAGATGAAGAAAAAGATGTGATAATTGTACATTTAGGTAACATTTTAGGAAGAACTTACGATGAAGTATATGATGTATGTAACTCATTTGCTACTGATGAAAATCCAAATCGTTTTTTACACCTTATTTATTGGTTAGGGAAATTAGCTATTAATGAAGTGATTTTAGATCAAAAAAGATCCATAAAATTTAGTTCAGTTTTAATAGAAGAAATTGGACATCATTTTTATGGAGAAATTTGGGCAAATAACATAAAGAAAACTTTACTAGAAAACGATTTAATAAATAGACCAATACATATAATAAGTGCTAACATGCATAGTGTAATGAATACTATTTATGCTAAAAACGCTTTACCAACTAAAGCAAAAGAGTATAAAGGTTTTGAGCTTTTTGAATTGTTAAGTAATTCTGATAGTGGAGCATTACAAACAAAGGTTAAACAATATGCTTCTGAAAAAGGGTTGATTTATATAAAGGATACTTCTGGAACGAATATTAATGTTCAGATTATTGATACTGATAAAATAGACTTTAATACTATTTCATTTAAGAAAGAAAATTCAATAAATAAAAAACCAGTTATTATTGTTATGGATTATGCTTTTGGAGAACAAGCATATGAAACAATGGATGAGCTTTTAAAGCCTTATAAAACAAGAGAAGGAAAGATACATTTAGATGTTGAATCTGTCTCAATAATGGGAAAGGCAGGAATTTTAGAAGGAGGAAAGGGAGATATTATGATTCCATCATCTCATATTTTTGAAGGAACTGCAGATAATTATCCTTTTGAAAATGAATTATCTAAAGATAATTTAGAAGGTTATGGCGTTGAGGTTTTTGATGGAGCGATGGTTTCTGTACTAGGAACTTCACTACAGAATAAAGACTTATTAAAATTTTTCCATGACTCTACATGGAATGTTATAGGATTAGAAATGGAAGGAGCTCATTACCAGAAAGCAATTCAATCTGCTTCTAAAATTAGAGGAAATATTTCAGAAAATGTAAAAGTTCGTTATGCGTACTATGCTTCTGATAACCCATTAGAAACTGGAGCTACATTAGCTTCGGGAGGATTAGGAATGAGTGGGGTAACACCTACTTATGCAATAACTGAAAAAATAATAGAACAAATTTTTTAAAGCATGGCTAATAATAAAAACGAAGAAGAAGTTGATTTAGGCTCTTTGTTTGTAATAATAGGCAAGGGTATTTCTAATTTTTTTAATTTTATTGGAAGTGTTTTTTCTGGTCTTTTTCATTTTTTCATTTTAATACTTCTTTTCTTTAAGAAAAATTATATTAAGTTAGGAATAGCTATTGTTATTGGTGCTATCGCTGGTTTAGTAATTGAATTAAAGGAAGAAAATAAGTTTGGATCAAATCTTTTAGTTCAAACAAACTTTGATAGTGCAAGACAATTATATAATAATATTGAATTTTATAACAATCTTGTGAAGCAAAAAAATGAAAATTTATTAGCTGAAACTTTTAATTTAAATCAAGAAGAAGCTAAATCATTAAAGAAATTTTCAATTGAACCTATAGAAAACGGAAATGATATTGTAACTACTTATGATGAACTGATATTATCTATAGATACCTTAACAGCGAAAAGTTATTCTTTTTTCGATTTTAAAAGAACGTTTACGAAATTTAATTATAAAGCGCACAAAATAAATGTTTTATCTACCAAGAATGATGTGTTTTCTAAGTTAGACGAAGTGATAATATCTTCAATAATAGAAAATAATTATTTTAATAAGTTAAAAGAACTAACAAATGAGAATTTAAATAGAACTGATAATTTATTGAGAAAAAACTTAGCTCAAACAGATTCTTTACATCATATTTATAAAAAAGTTCTTTTAGAAGAAGCAAAATCATCTAAACAAGGCACCAATATAGATTTAGGAAGTACTAGAAAAAATAGTAAAGAGCTTGATCTTTTTACAACGACTTTAAAACTTAACAAGGAACTTAAAACAATAAGTGAAGAGAAATCAGAAAAATCTGAAGTTGTGAATATCATATCTAATTTTCAACCTATAGGTTATGAAATTAAAGGTGTTTCTGAAAACAGATCTGTACAACTAGCTTTATTATCATTAGGATTAATGATTTTATATTTATTATTAATTAAGCTTAATAAATATTTAGAAAATTATAATTATAAAAAGTAATACTAATGAATATTGTTCAAACCCCTTTAAAAGGATGCTTTGTAATAGAACCAATATTATTTGAAGATAATAGAGGTTATTTTTTTGAAAGTTTTAATGAAGAAAAATTTAATAAAGGAATAGGTGTTAATGTTAACTTTGTACAGGCTAATGAAGCTTTTTCAAATAAAGGAATTGTTAGAGGTTTACATTTTCAAAAGGGAGAGTTTGCACAAGCTAAATTGGTAAGGGTTATTACTGGTAAAGTACTAGATGTTACTGTAGATTTAAGAAAAAACTCTGAAACTTACGGGCAATATTTTTCAGTAATTTTATCTGGTGAAAATAAGAAACAGTTATTTGTGCCAAGAGGTTTTGCTCATGGGTATTCGGTATTAGAAAATAATACGATTTTTGCTTATAAATGTGATAACTATTACAATAAGGAGTCTGAAGGAGGTATTATTTATAATGATAAAACTCTTAATATAGATTGGAATTTATTAGATACAGAAGTTATACTATCTGATAAAGACATGCAATTACCAAATCTTTAATAGGCATGAAAAAAGTAGCCTTAATTACAGGTATAACAGGGCAAGATGGAGCATATTTAACAGAGTTTTTGTTAGAGAAAAACTACGAAGTTCATGGAATAAAAAGAAGGTCTTCTAGTTTTAATACAGATCGTATAGATCACCTTTATCAAGACCCTCATGAAGAAAAAAGGAATCTTTTTTTACATTATGGAGATATGGTTGATGCTTCTAATTTAATCAGAATCATTCAAGAGGTTCAACCTGATGAAATTTACAATTTAGCAGCAATGAGCCATGTTCATGTATCTTTTGAAACACCAGAATATACAGCAAACACAAATGGTTTAGGTACTTTACGATTATTAGAAGCTATTAGAATCTTAAATTTAGAAAAGAAAACAAAAATATATCAAGCTTCTACTTCCGAATTATTTGGTAAGGTACAAGAGGTTCCACAAACAGAAGAAACACCGTTTTATCCTCGCAGTCCATACGGAGTTGCAAAAATGTATGCATATTGGATCACAGTAAATTATCGTGAAGCATATGGTTTGTATGCTTGTAATGGGATTTTATTTAATCATGAATCACCAATTAGAGGAGAAACTTTTGTTACAAGAAAAATAACAAGGGCAGTTTCTAAAATAGCGTTAGGTTTACAAGAGAAAGTGTATTTAGGAAATCTTAATGCCAGAAGAGACTGGGGGCATGCTAAAGATTATGTTCGAATGATGTGGATGATATTACAGGCTGAAAAACCTGAAGACTGGATTATTGCTACTGGAAAAACTACATCAGTTAGAGATTTAGTAAAAATAGCTTTTTCTGAAGTTGGAGTTGAAATTGTATTTAAAGGAAAAGAAAAAGAAGAAAGAGGCTATGTAAAATCTTGTAGTAATCCTAAATATCAAATAGAAAAAGGGAAAGAAGTTGTTTGTATTGATCCACATTATTATAGGCCTACTGAGGTTGATTTATTAGTAGGTGATGCAACTAAGGCAAAAGAAAAACTAGGGTGGGTTCCAGAATATTCTGTTGAAAATTTGATAAGAGAAATGATGGAAAACGATATTAAATTAGTCTATAAAAACTTGATAAATAAGTAGAGCTAAAAGTAATGGATAAATTAGCTAAAATATTTGTAGCAGGGCATAAAGGTTTGGTTGGAAGCGCCATTTTAAAAAGACTTTTAGAAAAAGGTTATGTAAATATTATTACTAAAACAAAAGAAGAATTAGACTTAACAAACCAACAAGCTACAGCTGATTTTTTTAAAATAGAAAAGCCAGAGTTTGTTTTTTTAGCAGCGGCAAAAGTTGGTGGAATTATAGCGAATAATACATATAGGGCTGAATTTATTTATGATAATTTGATGATTCAAAATAATGTAATTCACCAAAGTTATGTTAATGATGTAAAAAAAATGTTGTTTTTAGGGAGCACTTGTATTTATCCAAAAAACACCGAACAACCAATTAAAGAAAACTCTCTTTTAACAGGTAGTCTTGAATATACCAATGAACCCTATGCAATAGCAAAAATAGCAGGAATCAAAATGTGTGAAAATTATAATATTCAATATGATACTAATTTTATTTCTGTAATGCCTACTAATTTATACGGGCCTAATGATAATTTTAATCTTGAAAAATCACATGTTTTACCAGCCTTAATAAGGAAAATTTATTTAGCAAAATTACTTGAAGATAATCAAGAAGAAGAAGTTATTAAAAACATAGGAGTAGCTAACTTAGATGAAGCTTTAGTTTACTTATCTAAATTTGGAATTACAAAGCAGCAAGTTGAAATTTGGGGATCAGGTAAACCTAAACGAGAGTTTTTGTGGAGTGATGATATGGCTGATGCTTGTGTGTTTGTAATGGAAAAAGTAAATAATAAAAAAACAGAACAAACGCATATTAATATTGGTACTGGAGAAGAAATATCTATTAAAGATTTAGCAGTACTTATTAAAAAGAGAATAGGGTTTAAAGGGAGTTTGTTGTTTAATACTAGTAAGCCCGATGGAACTATGAGAAAAGTTACAGATGTTACAAAAATACATTCATTAGGATGGAAACATACTGTAGCTTTAGAGGAAGGTATTGATAAAATGTATGAGTGGTATAAAAGATACCAAAATAAAAAACAATAAAATGTTTGAAAAAAAAACTATTCATTATCCTAATTTTTATGAAGATGAGTTCCATTTAGAATGGCATATGAGTCGTAATGAAAGATATGCTTTTATAAAACTACTGGAGAAAATTAAACCTAAAGTTGCTATTGAGATTGGTTGTTTTAAGGGAGGAAGTTTAGAAATATTAAGTAAGTATTGTGAAAAGGTTTACTCAATAGATATTGATCCTTCAGTTAAAGACAACTTGGAAGGGAAATTTGAAAATACAGAAATTCATATAGGAAAATCTTTAGAGTTGATTCCAGAAATTTTAAGAAAGATAGATGAAAAAGGTGAAGAGCTAGAGTTTGTTTTAATAGATGGAGAACATACTTTTAATGGAGTTAAAAATGATATTACACATTTTTTAAAATATAAACCTAAGAAAAGTATTTACATTGTTTTTCACGATAGCTTTAATCCTATTTGCAGAAAAGCAATTAAAAAAGCACCTTATAACTCTTCTCCATATGTTCATTACGTAGAAGTTGATTTTATTAGTGGTGTTTTTAATCCTAATAAACTATATAGACAAATGTGGGGAGGATTGGCTTTAGTGTTATTAAAGCCAGAAAAAAGAAATGGAGACATCATTATAAATGAGTGTCAAAAAAAACTTTTTAATACTGTTTATTGGCAATCAATTCATTTGATAGCTGATAGATTACAGTTTTTAAAACCACTATATAAAAAGCTAATACAAAAAAAATAAGTGTCAATTTTTTCGTTAATACAAAAACATAAATCTTTAACAAGTAATTTTTTTCATTTATCCTTTATAAGGCTTTTAAATATTAGCACTAAGTTTTTTTTAGTTGCATATTTAGTAAGAGTTTTAGGTGAAAAAACATTTGGTTTGTTAACATGGTCTGAAGCCATTTTACAATATTTTATTGTTTTTATAAATTTTGGTTTTAATCTTTACGGTGCTAGGTATATTGTTAATTATAAGAATGATCGTAATATGCTTAATAAAGCTATTTCAACAATTTATATAATTAAAGGACTTGCTTTTTTACTTAGTTTGGTTTTGTTAGGGGCATTATTTTATTTTAATTCATTTAATGCTAATTATAAAATATTATATGTGTTATTAATAGCAACTTTAGGTGATTTACTGTTTCCTATATGGTATTTTCAAGGTACAGAAAAAATGAAACTTTTGTCAAAACCTGTTTTAATAGCAAAGTTATTATTAATATGCGTAACATTTTTTTTAATTGGTAGTTCAGAAGATGTTTTAGTTTACACATTTTTATTTGCAATATCACAAATTTTAATGGGTACACTTGGTTTTATAACACTAAAAAAAGATATAGGCTTTATTTTTAAAATTCCAGAGAAGAGCTTTATTCTAGAAGTAACAAAAACAGCAAAATATTATTTATTAGGAAATATATCTATGCTTATATTTAATGCTTTGACTATTTTTATTATTGGATATTATCTTACTATGGAAAAAGTAACTGGTTTTGATGTTTGCCTTAAAATAGTTTTTATATGTATTTTACCTTTTGAAATTTTACAAGCTGTAGTATTACCAATAATTACAAAATCACAAAGTAAAACAGAGTTAAAAAAATATTTCATTTTAAGTTTAGTACTAGGTTTTACTCTTTATTGTATTTTATTTTTTCTTGGAGATAATTTATTATTACTATTTGGAGGAGAAAACATTTTAAAATACTCAGATACATTAAAAAAAATGTCACTATTATTATTAACAGTTCCAGCAACGTTTATTTTAGGACAATGTGGTTTTGTAGCTTTTGGTAATGATAAACGGTATAACTTTTCCTTAACTGTTGTTGCCATTATATATTTTATAATAGTAATAGGGTTGATTTTAAGTAAAACATTAAGATTTGATACTATTGTATGGTTAAGGGTTTTTTCTGATTATTTATTGTTTGGAATTTTAGTTTTTCAAGCTTTTAAGACTAAAATATTTTATATAAAATGGTAAAAAGGTTGTTTTACATATTTCTTTTACTAGCTCCTTTTACTAGTTTTTTTGCTATATCTCCTTGGTTAAGACTTCCTGTTGTTGTAAATATAGTATTACTATTAATAACACTAGTTTCTTTTTTGAAAGTAAAAAAGATTAAACTTAAAGGAGTAAAAAAAGAAGATTTATATCTTATTGTATTTTTAGTTCTAGTATGGGTAAGCTTTTTGTTGGGGTTTAGAGAAAAAAGAAGCTTTAATCATTCATTAGCATACACATATGCCATTTTATTATATTTCTTCTTAGTTAAATCGATTATACAGTTTTATAAAATTAGTTCTATTAAAATTGCGAGACCTATTTATTTATCTTTTTTAATTTGCTCGGGGATAATAATGATAGATTTTGTAGGAAAAAATTTTTTTGGAATTAGTTTTAGACAAGTTTTTTCAACTGCTGATGGAATGATAAGCAATATGGATTATTATATTAGAGCTGGACTTTATAGAGTTGGAGGAGTAGCAGAAGAACCTGGTAGTATGGCTTTGTTTTATAATGTCTATTTTGGAATAGCTATGTATTATTTACACCAAAAAGAAAAAACATTCATGTATAAGTGGTTACTTTTCATATTTATTGTGTGCCATTTTATGATGTTTTCAAATGCAGGAATAGCACTTTTTTTAATAGCTGGAATTCTAGTTTTTACTTTTAATAGATTAAAAAGATTCACCATAACAAAAAAACAATTAAATCTAATTTTATATGGTACAATTATGATTGTTTTATCATTTATAGTTGTATTAGTTTTTGATGCAGGTAACTTAAAAACATCGCTAAATGATTTTCTAAATAAAATTTTGTTTAGTGAATCTCATATGTCTTATTCTTCAAGTGGTCAAAGATTAAAACAATGGTATAGGGCAATTATGAATTTTGTTAAGCATCCAATTTTAGGAAATGGCCCTGGATATGGTGTTGATGAAGATGCTGAAGGGTATTTAAGTATGTATTTAACTTTTTTGTCTGATATTGGACTAGTAGCCTTTATTTTCTTTATTGGTTTTCAAGAGACTATAGTAAAAAAGGTATTAAGTCTTCCTGAAAAAGTAAGGAGTTTTTTATTGTTTAGTATAATCACTTCATTTTTACATTTAATAATCGTTTCTGATTTTTATCATGCACCTTTTTGGATTTTATTAGCTTTTATCCAATTAGTTTATACTGAACATAAAGAAGAAAAAGTATGAAAATAATACATGTAATTACGTCTTTTGGAATTGGAGGTGCTGAAAAACTTCTTTTAAATGTTATTAATCAACAAATAGAAGAACATGAAGTATATTTAATTTATTTAAAACCTATAGATGATTTAATACATTTAATAGACGATAGGGTACAAGTAAAAAACATAGTATTATCTTTTACAATAATTAGTAAATTAAAAACGTATTTTAAAACTATTAATCCTGATATTATTCATACTCATTTAGGACATGCAGATTTGTTAGGAATGTGGAGTGCAAGAAATGTACAAGCTAAGGTTTTTTGTACAATGCATAATATTTATTTTAAAAAAAATATGCTAGACATTTTATTTTTTAAGATGTATTCTTATTTATTTAAAAACAAAAATATAGATGTCAATGTAATAGCTATTTCTAAAGCAGTAAACAATCATGTGGTTGATGTATTGAAGTTACCGATCGATAAGTCTTATTTACTATATAATGCTATTCCATTTAAAAAAATAGAAAAAAGAAAAGGAAAAGGCGATAAAACACACTTGTTATTTGTTGGACGGTTGGAAAAACAAAAATCAATATCAACGTTATTAAAGGCGATATCACACATTAATAATAATGAAATTGAAGTGACAATTGTTGGAGACGGGAAACTAAAAACTGAATTACAGCAGCAAGTATTAGACTTAGGTTTAAATGGACAAGTTACTTTTGAAGGAAAACAAAAGGATACTGATAAATATTATAAAAGTGCAGATATCTTTATACTTCCATCTATATGGGAAGGGTTTGGTATTGTAATTTTAGAAGCATTTAGAGCAAAATTGGCTGTAATTGCTAGTAATATTGAAGGGCCAGCTGAATTAATAAAACATGCTAACAATGGATTGTTATTTGAACCAGAAAATTATATTGATTTAGCTAACAAAATAACTATGCTGTTTAATGATAAGAAGTTAAGAGGTGTATTATCAGTAAATGGTTTTAACACGTTTAGTGAAAATTTCCATATAGAACCATATGTTAAACGATTAAATGACATATATATAAATGCGTAGTTTATTAAATAATATTTATACAAGAAAATACATTTTAGATGTATTTTCTTTAATGCTTTTTATTTCGGTTTCTATTTGTTTTCAAGAGAGTTATAAGTTGGCATTTTTTTTAGTTATAGGAATAAGTATTTATCAGTTTTATAGATTGAAAAAAGAAATAATCACTAAAAATTACTTCTTTACAACTTATTTTTATTTATTAATATATTCTTCAGTGTTTTACGGAAGTATGCATAAAATTATATTAATAATTCTTTTAGTTTTTTTTTGGTTTTTTATTAAGAATGAAAACAAAGAAAAGGAAAAACATAAAAATTATTACCCAGAGATATTAGTATTAGCTTTATTTGGGTTAATTTTTCTTAGTACACTTGTTTTTACTCCACGATTAAAAAATATAGATATATACATATACTATTTGTTAATTCCTTTACTATTTATAAATATTAAAAAAAATGGATTTCAATTTTCAGTTTTAAAATCCATGAAAGTTTTAATAACATCAATATTAATAGTAAGTTTTTTATTGTTTTTTATGAATTTATACTTTAATACTTTTTCAATGAGTATTAATACTTTTTTTTCTAAATATTTAGAGGTAACTCATGTGTATTATGGAATGTTTTTAGGGATTTGCATATCTTTTATTTTAATATTAAACCTTAATAAAAATAATTATATAAATGTTTATGTAGATGCCTTAATTGTAATCTTATTTTCTTTATTATTGCTTTACATTGGAGCAAGAATTTCCTTTATTGCCATTATGTTTGTTCTTCTAATCTTTGCTTTTCAAAAATTAACTTTATCTATGTATTTTAAGACTCCTTTGTTTTTTATAGTACTATTTAGTTTATTGTTCTTTGGAGGTAAAACCCCTCGTTTTCAGAAAGGGATAAGAGGTATAGAAAAGGTATATGAATCTGTAAAAACAAATAATAAAAAAGATATAGTTGCTAATTCTTGGAGTAATATGTATCAGCGATTTTTAGTAACAAAATACACTATTGAAGAAATTAAAAATCATTATGTTTTTGGAATAGGTATTCAAAATGTAGCGACTAAGATTAGTAAAAAAATTAGAAAAGACGGTTTTATTTATTTCGAAACCATAAATCCACATAATCAGTATTTGCATTTTATGGTAGGTTTAGGTATTTTCGGATTTATCTATTTTATTTATATGTTGTGTGTGTTTTTAAAAGGAACTACAAATTTTACCTTTTTATTTATTTTGTTTTTTTTAATAACAATGCTAACAGAGTCTATATTAGTACGTGGAAAAGGAATGTCTTTGTTTTTTCTTTTCACTTTAAGTTTTTTAATGAATAAAACCTTTAATACTGTAAATGATTAAAATTCTTCATATAGCAAAACCTATAGGTGGGGTTGGAGTTTATATTCAATTACTTACTAAACACTTACAAGCAGAAGAGTTTTGTAATGTACTGCTGTGTAATAAAGAAGATAAAATAACCACTTTTAAAAACAGTTCAGAAGAAAAAATAGAAACGTTTCATATTAATTTAAATAGAGAAATAAAACCATTAAGTGACATCAAATGCTTAATAGATATAATTAAAAAAATAAGAAAAATAAAACCCGACATTATTCATTGTCATAGTGCTAAAGCTGGTATCTTAGGAAGGTTGGTTGGAGCATATTTAAAAATACCAACATTATATACTCCTCATGCATACTCCTATTTAAGTACAAACTCTAAATTTAAAAAACATACATATAAGCAAATTGAAAAAGCGTTTAAATTCTCTTCTGCTAAAACGTTGTGTTGCTCTTTATCAGAGTATAATAGAACAGTAAATGATTTAAATTTTAATAAAAAAAATGTCTTGTTATGGAATAACTCAATAGAAGATGTTGCTAATGTAGTTGTTAAAGAATCTGGATACAGTTTACCCCAAAAGTATATTTGTACAATTGGAAGGCCGTCATATCAAAAAAACACAGAGTTATTAATTAATACAATTGTTGAAATTAAGAAACAGAGAAAAGATATCCATTTAGTTGTTTTGGGGGTTGGTTTTTATTCGCCTTCTTTAGTTAAAATTAAAGAGTTAATAAAAAATAAAAATTTAGAAAGTAACATTACATTAGTTGAATGGATAGAGAGAAAAAAAGCTCTGAGTATTTTAAAACAAGCAGATTTATACATTTCAACCTCTAGATATGAAGGATTGCCATATGCAGTTATTGAAGCATTAGCGTTAGGTAAGCCTTGCGTAGTTACTAATGTTGATGGTAATAAAGACTTAATTGAAGATAATTTTAATGGTTTTAAAGTAAAAAAAGACAAGAATGAAATAGTTGATAAAGTACTTACATTAATTAATAATGAGGAGGAGAGAGAAAGAATGGGAGTAAATTCAAGGAAATATTTTGAAGAATCTTTTAAAATAGAAAAGAATATAGGCTTATTAGAAGAAATATATAAATCTATGAAGTAAAGAATGGGAAAAAGATACTCAAAATACATAAATTCTCTATTTCTACTAAATGATATATTAATCATTAATTTAGTGGTATTTCTAATTAATGATCAAGAATATTTGCAAATTCATTTTTTAGGCTATGCTTCTTTATTCTGGATTTTATCTTCTTTGTTTACTGGTTTTTATAATGTATATCGCTTCACTTCTTTATTTAAGGTTTTAAGTCTTATAATAATCCAGTTATCTATATTTACTTTAGGGTATTTCTCATACTTTTCAATTTTTAGAGAAGGAGAAATAGTAAACAATCAAGCAAATGTTTTACTTACTATTTTTTTATCAATAACTATATTTAAGTTCTTAGGTATTTTCTTGTTAAAAAAATATAGAACCTATGGTAAAAACTATAGAAAAGTAATTGTGTTAGGATATGATAGCTCAGCTAAAAAATTAATTAATTTATTTAAAAAAGACAAAGAGTTAGGATATGAATATTGTGGTTTTTTTTCTGATGAATCACAAGGAAGCAATGAGCATATAGGAACTATAGAAAGTAGCTTGAAGTATGTTATAAAAAATCAGATAGATGAGATATATTGTTCATTAACTGAATTAACAGAAAAACAAGTAAAAAAAATAACAAAGTTTGCTACAAAAAAAAACAGGGTTGTAAAACTAATTCCAAATGCAAACGAACTGTATAATAAGAACACTACTTCTGAATATTATGGAGGTTCTACAGTAGTTTTAAAGGTAAAAAAAATGCCTTTCGAATTGATTGAGAATAGGATAATAAAAAGAAGTTTTGATATAGTGTTTTCATTGTTAATTTGTTTGTTTGTAATGTCTTGGTTATATCCTTTATTATTTATTTTAATAAAGTTTGAGTCAAAAGGACCAGTGGTTTTTAAACAAAAAAGAGAGGGGTTATATGGAGGAGAGTTTGTTTGTTATAAGTTTAGGTCAATGCGTATAAATAGTATGGCTGATAAAATTCATACAAGTAAAAATGATACGAGAATTACTAAGGTTGGAGCATTTTTAAGAAAAACAAGTTTAGATGAATTTCCTCAGTTTTTTAACGTTTTACTCGGCTCAATGAGTGTTGTAGGCCCACGACCACATATGAATGAACAGTCTTTTAAGTTTACTAAAGAGGTTAGAAATTATATGAAAAGAAAATCTGTTAAGCCAGGTATTACTGGATTAGCACAAGTAAGTGGTTATAGAGGAGAAATTACCAATAGAATTGATATTGAAAATAGAGTGAGATTTGATATTTTTTATATTGAAAATTGGTCACTTATGTTAGATGTAAAAATAATATTTCAAACAGTTTTTAACGTTTTTAAAGGAGAAGATAAAGCATATTAGAAATTTGAAAAAACAAGTAATCATATCGGCTTCAATTGTTTTATACAAAGAAGATATTAATGAGTTAAAAAAAACTATTAATAGCTTTTTATCATCTCCTATATCAAAAAAATTATATTTAATAGACAATACAAAGAATTCTCTGTTTAAAAATGAATTTAAAAATGATGAGATAATTTACATTGAAAACAAAAAAAACCTAGGCTTTGGTAAAGGACATAATCAAATAATTGAGACTATTACTGACTACTCAAAATATCATTTAATTTTAAACCCAGATGTAGTTTTTAAAAAGGAGGTTATACCTAATTTAATAACTCAATTAAACATAGATACTAATGTTTCAATGATTGCTCCTAAAGTATTGTTTCCAAATGGAGAACACCAGTTTTCATGTAGAAGATACCCTACTATTATTGAGTTATTAGTAAGGCGATTTGGATTGTTAAAACCGTTGTTTTTTAGTCGTATTAAAAAAGGGCAATATAGAAATAGAAACCTATCTAAACCATTCTATCCTGAATATATAACAGGTTGTTTTCAATTATATAAAACAAAAGATTTTGTACAAATAAAAGGTTTTGATGAGCGTTATTTTCTATATATGGAAGACATAGATATTTGTAAAAAAATTGACTTTATAGGCAAAAAGAAACTGTATTTTCCAGAAGTAGAAGTGTATCATATTCTTAAGCAAGGATCTTCAAAAAAAATAAAATTACTTTTCTACCATTTATCATCTGCAATAAAATATTTTAAAAAATGGGGAATAACTTAAAAACAACCCATTTACACACAGTATATTTGCATTACAAAATAACAACACACAACAATGAATATTTTAATATTAGGTTCAGGAGGTAGAGAACATGCCTTTGCTAAAAAAATTTCAGAAAGTAATAAGATAACTAACTTATATGTAGCCCCAGGAAATGCAGGTACAGCTACAGTTGCCAAAAATTTACCAATTAACCCTACAGATTTTTTAAAGGTAAAAGAAACTGTTTTACAACACGAAATAAGTATGGTTGTTGTTGGGCCTGAAGCACCTTTAGTAGAAGGGGTTCACGATTTTTTCTTAGCAGATAATGAGTTGAAAAAAATTCCTGTTATTGGACCTAAAAAAGATGGCGCTTTGTTAGAAGGAAGTAAAGATTTTTCTAAACAATTTATGGAAAAACATAATATTCCTACTGCAAGATATCAATCATTTACTAAAGATACTTTAAAAGAAGGTTTTGCTTTTTTAGAAACATTGAATCCTCCATTTGTATTAAAAGCCGATGGGTTGGCAGCTGGTAAAGGTGTTTTAATTCTTAATGAGTTAGAAGAAGCTAAAACTGAATTAGAAGAAATGTTATCTAATCAAAAGTTTGGAGAGGCATCATCAACAGTTGTGATAGAAGAATTTTTAGATGGAATTGAGCTTTCTGTTTTTGTTTTAACTGATGGTAAAAGTTACAAGATATTGCCATCAGCAAAAGACTATAAGCGTATCGGAGAAGGAGATACTGGATTAAATACGGGAGGAATGGGAGCAATCTCTCCAGTTCCTTTTGCAGATGAAGCATTCTTGCAAAAAGTAGAAGAACGTGTGGTTAAACCTACGGTAATTGGGTTACAGAAAGATGGAATAGATTATAGGGGGTTTGTTTTTATAGGATTAATGAATGTAGATGGAAACCCACAAGTAATTGAATATAATGTTCGTATGGGAGATCCTGAAACTGAAGTTGTGTTACCTAGAATTCAATCTGATTTGGTAGACTTGTTTGAAGGTGTAGCAAATCAAACTTTAGAGAGTAAATCATATGAAGTAACAAATCAAATTGCAACTACAGTTATGTTGGTTTCAGGGGGGTATCCTGAGGCATATGAAAAAGGAAAAGAAATAACAGGTTTTGATTCTGTTAATGATTCTATTGTTTTTCATGCAGGAACAACTGAAAAAGACGGAAAGGTTGTATCTAACGGAGGTCGTGTAATGGCAGTTACTTCTTTTGGAGACTCTATAGAAGAAGCATTAGAAAAATCATACGCAAGCATTGATGAAATTTCATTTGAAAAGATGAATTATAGAAAAGATATCGGATTTGATTTATTATAAAATTAAATCAATACATAATAATAAAAAACCTGTTCTAATTTTAGAACAGGTTTTTTATTTTAAGTTATTTATTCTTTTACATTAAGTTTAATACTTAACTCTTCTAACTGTTCATCATTCAATGTAGCTGGTGCATCAATCATTACATCACGACCAGAATTGTTTTTTGGAAAAGCAATAAAATCACGAATAGTTTCTTGTCCTCCTAAAATAGCAACCAAACGATCTAAACCGAAAGCTAAACCACCATGTGGAGGTGCTCCATATTCAAAAGCATCCATTAAGAAACCAAACTGTTCTTTAGCTTCTTCTTCAGAAAATCCTAGATGCTTAAACATAATTGCTTGAGTTTCCTTATCGTGAATACGAATAGATCCTCCTCCAATTTCATTTCCATTTAACACCAAATCGTATGCATTTGCTTTCACTGCTCCTGGATCAGTATCTAACATTTCTAACTGACCTGGTTTTGGCGATGTAAATGGGTGATGCATTGCATGATAATGCCCAGTCTCTTCGTCTAGTTCTAATAAAGGAAAATCAATTACCCATAAAGGTGCAAATTCGTTTGGTTTACGTAAACCTAAACGTTCTGCCATTTCCATACGTAAGGCACTTAATTGTGCTCTTACTTTAGTAGTATTACCAGATAAAATACAGATTAAATCTCCTGCTTTAGCTCCAGTAGTTTCAGCCCATTTAGCTAAATCTTCTTGGTTATAAAACTTATCTACAGATGATTTAAAAGAACCATCCTCGTTGCATTTTACATATACCATTCCTAAAGCTCCTACTTGCGGACGCCTTACCCAATCAATTAATTTATCAATTTCTTTACGTGTGTATGATGCTCCACCAGGAACGGCAATACCAACCACTAATTCAGCATCATTAAATACTTTAAATTCTTTATGTTGAGCAACCTTATTTAATTCACCAAACTCCATTCCAAAACGAATGTCTGGTTTGTCGTTTCCATACAAACGCATTGCATCATCAAACAACATTCGTGGGAATTTATCAACCTCAACACCATTAATCTCTTTTAGTAAATGACGTGTCATTCCTTCAAAAATCTCTAAAATATCTTCTTGTTCAACAAAAGCCATTTCACAGTCTATTTGTGTAAACTCTGGTTGACGATCTGCACGTAAATCTTCATCTCTAAAACACTTTACTATTTGAAAGTATTTATCCATTCCACCTACCATTAGCAATTGCTTAAAGGTTTGAGGTGATTGTGGTAATGCGTAAAATTGACCAGCATTCATACGTGAAGGAACTAAGAAATCGCGTGCTCCTTCTGGAGTAGACTTTATTAAATATGGAGTTTCAACATCTATAAATCCTTTGTCAGATAAATACTTACGAACTTCCATTGATACTTTTGAACGGAAAATTAAGCTGTCTTTAACTGGGTTACGACGAATATCTAAATAACGATATTTCATTCTAATATCTTCTCCACCATCTGTTTCATCTTCAATAGTAAAAGGAGGTAATTTAGCTTCATTTAATACTTCTAATGTAGCAACTAATACTTCAACATCACCAGTATTTATATTTGAATTTTTAGATTGACGCTCAATTACTGTTCCTGTAACTTGTACTACAAACTCACGACCTAAAGTTTTAGCCTTCTCCATTAACTCTTTAGAAGTACGTTCTTCATCGAAAATTAACTGTGTAATTCCGTAACGATCACGCAAATCTACCCAAATCATAAATCCTTTATCACGTGATTTTTGTACCCAACCAGAAAGGGTTACTTCAGTATTAATGTGCGATGCTCTTAACTCGCCACAAGTATGCGTTCTGTACATTGTATTCTTGTTTTAGAAGTTGCAAAATTACGGATTTTAACTTTTTACTTCAGAATATTTTATTAGATATTTAGGTATAATTTTTGATGCTTATTTTTTATGAAAAAATTGCCATTTATCTTATTGCTATTTCAATGTTATTTATTGTCAAGTCAAAACAGAGTTTTAGTTCTTTTTGATTCAATTCAAAAGAAACCCATAAAGAATGTTCATGTCAAATACAAAGGCAATGTATTTATTTCTGATAGTATAGGAAATGTTACCGTTCCGAATTTAAAAACAGGAAAATTTTATTTTTCACATATTAAATATTTAGATAGAACAATCGTTTTAAGTCAAAAACTAAATGACACTATTTTTTTAATTGAACAAAATAATAAACTTTCTGAAGTCTTAATTTCATATAAAAAGAAAAGAAAATTAACCTTTGAAACGCTACCTGAGCTAGAAAAGGGAATACATAGTTTCGCATCTGTTTTGTATGAGGGTAAAATTTATGTTTTTGGAGGAGACAAATCAATTTTAAAAGATGCAGCTACTATTGCTTTAAAAGAAGCTAGTGAATCAAATACTCCCATGAAAAGTCTTCTTCTTTATAAAAGTTATATAAGTTATAGTAGTACTATTTACGTCTATACTATAAAAACAAAAAGATGGTCAAAACTTAAATCAAAAACTCAACCTAAAGCAAATCATAAAGCAGTTTTAATACAGAATAAAGTGTATTTGATAGGAGGAAAAAAAATATCAAGAAATAAAGAAAGGGAATACTTAACGGATAATATTGAAGTTTTTAATCTTATTACTAAACGTAAAGAAAAATCATTAAAAAATAAACACAAAGCAGTTAATCAAGGAGTTTCAAGATTTGGAGATAAAATTATATTATTAGGTGGATCCGTAAAACGTTTAAAAAGTGGAAAACAAAAGTTTTCTAATGATGTAACACTTTATGACACGAAACAAAACAAGTGGAGAATATTGGGTAAATTGCCTGATCCTAAAGAAACGGAAAGTGTTAGAATAAAAGAAAAAGTTTATCTAATTGGAGGAAATAATAATAAGAAAATAGATAAAATAACTTCTTTTAATTTAAGAACTGGAAAGTGGAGAGTTGAGAAAAGACTACCGAATAAAATGAGTAAACCAGCTATTGAAGTTAATGGAAACCTTATTTATATTTTTAGCGAATCAAATGTTTATGTCTTTAATACATTGAATTCTTCTTTAAAAGAATTTAAAATTAATTTATTATATGAATCTTGTGAGATGTTTTTATCGGAGGGTTATTTATATTTACTTGGAGGTTATGAAGTAGATCCTTTACAAAGAGTTCCTTCAAAGAAAATGTTTAGAATTAACCTAAAGGAATTTGAAACTACACGATTTAAAACGTTTTAAGTAAAAATATTAAAATTACTTTATAAGTAAAACTCTCTTAAAAAATGACTAAACAACTTAATTATATTATACTAGCTACGGCCATAATTGTTTTTTTATTGTTACAGTTGCCCTATTTTACTACTATTCAATATCCTTTTAGATTACTGGGAACTTGGTTTCATGAAATGGGCCATGGACTTACTGCAATATGTACTGGAGGTAGTTTTAAATATTTAGAAATTTATGAAAATGGAGGAGGTGTAGCGTATTTTACATTAACTAACAGGTTTTTACCCTTAAATATAGGAAAGGCTATTACTGCAATGGGTGGTTTATTAGGTCCGGCAATAGCTGGAGCACTATTAATAGCTGGAGCAAAAAATGCAAGAAGTGCTACCATATTATTGCGATTATTAACAGGTATGATTATTCTTTCATTACTGGTATGGATTCGATCATATTGGGGAGTTATTGTATTAGGAGCTTTTGCTATTGTTTTTGTGGGAATAACATTTTTGAAAAACAAAAATATAGAAGTTGGAACATTACTGTTTTTAGGACTACAATCTATTTTGAGTAGTTACCTTCAATTAAACTATTTATTTACGAAACAGTTTAAAAGGGGAGGTCAAATTCAAAACTCAGACACACAAGCTATTGCAGAGAATACTATTGGTACATATTGGATGTGGGCTATAATTATAATACTTATTAGTTTTTATTTGGTGGTTAAAAGTATTCGATTCTATTTTAGAAAATAAAGGCATCATTTTTAACGAGACTAAAAAGTATGTGTAAATTTTCTATTTGCTCGTTTTCTACTAGTAGTTTTTGTTTTTTTGTAACAAAACTTATACTATCAAAATGACTTTAGAATCTTTTATAAAAAAACTAAAAAACACACCTTCTCAAATTGTGTTTTCAGAAACGATTTCTACTATTGAAGCGCTATATAATTTTAATGCATCTGCATTTACAAATGGAAATTTACAAAATAGTAAAACTGAAAATTTAGGATCTAGTAAAGTATTAGCTTTTGGAATGAAACAACAATTTACAAAAGAGGAGACTTTAGCTTGTTTTGGACAATATTATTTTAAAGATGTATTAGAAAATCCAAATGGTACTGATCATCAAAATATACGTAATTTTATGAATACAGGTTTTGAGGGGGTCTCTTTTGAAGATGAAGTTTTGACTAAGAAAAATTAAGAATTTTACTTTTTTTTGAGCTTGTTTAAAAGAGTATATACTATAATATATAGAGTACTACCTAATAAAAAATAAATTAGAAACCCTTGTAATAGTATTTGATTAGTAATTGTTACTCCTTCTATGTATGGAATTATTATAGCTGATATTAAAAAAAGAAGTGCGCCAAAAATAATTCCTTTAGTGATGTTGTTTTTCATATTATTTAATCAATTTTATGCAAATCTTCTCTGTTTTTTTAAATAAACAAATTAACATTCCTGTCAAATATAACACATTTAAAAAAGTTAAGGAATTTACTTTTTTTGAGTTTTCTAATAAAATAAGTTAATGTATTTCATTAAGAATTAAATTTATTATTAATTCTGAGGAAGAAAAAAAAGCAGTTTAAAGCGATAAAACTTTAGAAGATATATAAAGTGTAGTAATGATATAAAATAATATCAGTTAGTAAATTATAAAGCCCCAACTGTTTAATAGTTGAGGCTTTAATTTTAGATTAAAAAAGGGGGGACTACTTATTAATCAGTTTAACTACTCTTTTATGAATTTTATTATATGGTGTTCTTTTTTGTTTTTAAATTCAAAAAAGTAAATTCCTTTAGGTAGTTTTGAGATATTAATACTTTTAGTTGCCTGTCCTGATTTAACTACTATCCCCGTTACATTTAAAACACGATACTTTGCATTTAATAGTGATGGAATTTTAATGTTTAAAAAGTTAGTTGCAGGATTTGGAAAAACTGTAATATCAGAAGAAGTACTACTGTTTATCGAAAACTCTCCCCAGTCATCTCCCCAGTCACCTTTGGTAAATTCAAAAATTTCGTTACTACTGTCAGAAATATTACCTGCTGCATCTTTTGCTTTTACAGAGAATTCGTAAAATGTATCTGCTGTTAAACCAGAAACATTATAAGTAGTAGCTATTGTTGTGCCTATTTTATTCGTACCTTGATATACATCATAACTTGTTACTGCTACGTTATCTGTAGAAGCTGTCCAATTTAAAGTTAATGTTGTTTTTTCAACTTTTGCTGATGCTAAATTAGATGGTGCTGTAGGTGCTTGAGTATCTTTTTCAGCCGCATCTTTTTTAGTTGTTACACTTAATTTGTTACTACTGTCAGAAACATTACCTGCCGCATCTTTTGCTTTTACAGAAAATTGATAAGCTGTATTTGCTGTTAAACTTGTTACATTATACGAAGTATTTGTTGCAACTCCTAACTTAGTAGTTCCTTGGTACACATCGTATCCAGTTACAGCAACATTATCAGTTGAAGCTGTCCAGTTTAATGTTAATGTAGTTTGCTCAATATTAGTTGCTTTTAAGCTTGCTGGAGCTGTTGGTGCTTGAGTGTCTTTAACTGGAGCAGCCTTCGTTGTAAAGTTAATTACTGAACTATATGCTGAATTCTTAGTAGCACATTTACTACGTACTTGAACATCGTATTTAGTTTCAGCTGTTAAACCTACAATTTTATAATTGTTTGTCGTTGCTTCTTTAGTTGTCCAGTTTGTAGTACCTGATTTACGGTACCCCATATTATACTTAGCTCCTGCTACAGCAGACCATTCAATTTTAGCTTCAGTATTTGTTATATTATTAGCAACTACATTTGTTGGTACAGTAGCATTACAAACAATCGGGGCTCCTTTTAACCCTGTTACAATTAAAGAATAGTTTTGGCTATTACCTGTTAATGTTCCTTTATGAGATACCGTAATTGTATATGTACCTGATGCATTTACAACATCTACTCTTTCGTAAGGATCTACTTTATTGTCTCCTTTTCCGTTTGTTGTTACTCCTGTTAATCTCCAAGGACTATAAGTTGTTCCATTTTTAGTGATTTTTAAATCTAAATCGTTCACTAAAATAGCTGTTGATTGGTTCGCTTTTTCGGTAGCAGTACCTGGTCTGTCTGTCCATGATATAGAAGCCAATAAAGGACTTTTACCATCAGACTCAACAGTTAACGTATATGTCTTTCCCGAAGCTAATGTTAATTCTTTGATTTGTGTTTCTTTACCTCTTTTAGTAATTACTTCAGCTGCAGCTTTAGCATTTAATAATCCCCATCCAAAAATTGCATCTGGTCCTTTTGAACCTGCATCGTCTGCTGTATGTAATGCTAATCCTTTTAAGGTAGCTGCTTTCATAAAGCTTCCGTTGTTTTTGTTTTTGTAATGTTGTTGTAATAATAATAAAGAACCAGTTACATTTGGTGCTGACATTGATGTTCCTGTCATATCAACATAATCATCTGTTATTTTGCCATCGCTTTTATTTTGCCCTGTTGCTTTATCATAACTAGGGAAGTGAGTAGCTGAATATACTCCTGATCCGTTACCTGTAATATCTGGCTTAATACGTAAATCATCCGTTGGTCCTTCACTACTTGAACTATGAATTGATACTGAGATTAATTTTCCGCTTGTATCAACATTTGCATCTTGTGCATTTGCTACTACTAAATTATTCTTAGCTGTTGAATGTCCTGATAATTTATCATAAGCTGATTTTCCATCTAATGGTTTAGCATTAGAACTATCATCTTCTCCATCATTACCCGCTGCTACTACCATTAAATAATTTGGTGCGTTAAACATTACTTCATCCCATTCACGAGCAACTGTAATATATGCTCCAAAATAGTAATCTGGAATTTGTCGTGCTCCATAACCATAAGAGTGGTTAGAAACAAGCATTCCTTTTGCAACCTCCTTAAGTGCTTCAGCTTTATCGTTATTCCAGTCATTTCCTATTGCAGTTGCATGTGGTGCCATCCCTTTTGCTTTTGCTACTTTACCAGAGGCTACAATTGTAGCTGTTACGTGTTCAGCATGGAAGTTAAGTGTAGATGAACCATCACCAACAGATACTCTGTTATTTCCTCCTGCTCCATCATACTCTTGGTGATCTTTGTTTGGTACTCCACCATCCCATACATACGCTTTCATTCCTTGTCCTAGTAAGTTTAATCCTAATGAACCTCCGTTATGTAAATGGTTTGTTCTTGTTGATTTTGCTGCATCAACATTAAAAGTTGTATAGTAAATTGGTTGCCCATTTACAACTTCTTGAAGCTCCATAAATGTACCATCCTTCTTATAGATAGTAGTATCCCATCCTTTTTGTTTGGCTATTTTAAAAGCTCTTTGTTTTTTTGATAGAGCTTTTTTCTGATAGGCTTTCTCGATTTTTTGAAGTTTCCCTAAATCGTAATTTTTACGTATAGATTCTACTTCTCTTTTGTTTTGCGATTGTACTTGATAACTAGTTCCTAAAAGAACCGACGAAAGGACAAAAGCCCTTAAATAGTTTTTTTTCATTTCTGAAGGGTTAATTAAAATGTTAAATTATTTCGATTCAAAACTAAATAACCCTCTTAAAAAAAAAGTTCAGTTTTAAAATACTAACTCAAAAAATAAGTCCATATTTATAAATGTTTACCTTAAACAATTACTCATTAAACTCTTTAAAAACCAACGGAATGAAGATGTTTAACTACACACTAAGTACTAATTAAAATGAACCCATTTTACTTTTTATTTCAGGTTTTGAAGAGTGCGTTTTTATAATATGAGGTAAATAAAAGTGATTAGAAAGATTTTTTAAACATTAGAAAAAGGAAATTGATTTAATTTTTAAAGAAGTAATGAGTTCTCTATAGGAACATTAATATCTGAATATCGAATAATTGAAACTTAAGATGATACACTAGTTTATTCTAAAAATAATTGAAATAAAAGTAGAACCTGTTTTCCTCACCAAATTACGAATCTTATTCTTTTTTAAAGTGCTTTTTATATTGAGTGGGTGTCATATTAGTATACTTTTTAAAAGCATTGTAAAAAGTAGTTTTATTGTTAAAACCTATATCTATAGCAATGGAAAAAATAGTATCAGGATTTTCTATCAATAATTTCTTTTTGGCTTCCTCTATTCTAAAAGAATTTATATAGTCAGGGAAACTATTTTGTGTATTCTCATTAATAGCCTGAGAGATGTATGGAATTGGTCTTGATAGTTTTTTAGAAACTTTATCCATCTTTAATTCAGAATCCAAATACAATTTCTCATTTCGAACTAACAAATCTATTTCTTTAAAAAGAGCTTGTGAATCAGTTAAAGTAGATCCTTGATATTTTTCTTTATCAACTTTATATAAAGAAGACAAATCTTCATACTTACCAGAATAAGCAAACACTGGAAAATACATCATCGATACACTTAAGAAAATAAAAAATATTGATTGCAGTACTTTTTCTCCAATTAAAATATAATGCAAATTCTCTCTGTTAAAAGATAAAAGTATCGTATCTAAAAATACAATTGAGTACAGAATAATTGAAAAAATTAGTATAATCTTTCCCCATTTATAATACAATACTTTACTAGATT
Source organism: Tenacibaculum halocynthiae (assembly GCF_964512825.1). NCBI lineage: Bacteria > Pseudomonadati > Bacteroidota > Flavobacteriia > Flavobacteriales > Flavobacteriaceae > Tenacibaculum > Tenacibaculum halocynthiae. The sequence continues at coordinate 384,087 of NZ_CAZELG010000012.1, forward strand.
TTAAATCGACAATTAAAGGTGCTTTTTTTAAAGTTCTATAGGCTATAATAGTTAAGGTTAAATTGTAAGCAGCCATTATAAATTCATCTGTATTTGCAAGTATTACAGGGAGTTTAAAACTGGATTCAGTTTGTTTTTCAGAACCTAAAACATTGAATCCCCTAAAGAATTCTTCTAACAAAGAATAGATGATAATTAATCTTAGTATAGTAATTCCAATAGTAATAACTATTATCTTTTTAATATGGTTAATTTGACCAGTAATTGCCGAGATAAATAGGAATAAAAAAAAACCTATTAAATGCGAGAAAACAACAGCCATAAATGTAAATACACTATAACGAATAGTGGCATATTCAGTGATAATATAATCAGAGATAGCAGAAAAAGTGAAAAAACTGATAACTCCAATGATGGCTAGTTTAGCGTATAAGTTTTCACCTAAATTATGTTTATTAAAAACAATAAATACAATTAAAGCTATTCCAATTATAATGTTGATAGATGATAGATGATCCATAGTTTATTTATCACTTTATGTGAGTAAATATAAAGAAAGAATGATATATTTATTGTTTTTAAAAAAATGGTTATGTTTAAAAATTTACTTTTAAGTACACTTTTTCTATTCGTTTTTATAAGTTGTAAGAAAGAAAAAGAAGTGCAACTTTTAAATTCTTCAAATTATTTTGATGTTCTAAATAAAGAGTTTACGGGTGATTTAGCCTTCGAAACTACTTCTTTTGTTGAAAAATATTGGAGAGTTGTTGGTAATACGGGGTTTAATAAAAGCGTATATAGAATAGCAGAACAATTAGAAAAAGCAGGGTTTGTAAATGAAGATAAAGCTACGAAAAAAGATATTTTAACCTATAGAATTGAAAAGAGACCTTTAAAAAAACCAACTTGGGAATCTGTAAATGCAATAGTTGAAATTGAAGGTGAAAACATTCCGCTTCTACAACATAGTACTAATAGAAATATGATTGCGTTAAATTCCTATAGTACTCCAAAAGAAGGTGTAGTTGCTGAAGTTATTTATGTAAAAAATTTGAATACAATCAAAACTTTTGATGTAAAAGGAAAAATTATTTTTGTAGAAACCAGTCCTTCCAGGGTTTTTAATGAGGCTATTGTAAAAGGAGGAGCTGTTGGTGTAATTTCGTATAGTAACCCTAAATATTTACAACCAGAAAAAAATACAACTTCTATTCAGTTTAGATCGATTCCGTTAAATGAAAAAATACAGTCATGGGGAATTGCTATGTCTTATGAAGCTAAAGAAAGATTAAAAGCTAAATTATTAAAAGGAAAAGTTTCTTTAAAAGTAACCATAGCAACTAATATTTATCCATCAGAAGAATTAACGATAATAGCAGATATCAAAGGAAGTGTTATTTCTAAAGAACGTTTAGTTTTTAGTGCACACATTCAAGAACCTGGAGCAAATGATAATGCCACAGGTGTTGGAGTTGCTTTGGAAATGGCTACGCTTACAGCAAAATTAATAGAAGAAAAAAGATTTGAACCCAATAGAACATTAACTTTTTTATGGGGTGATGAAATAGTTTCAACCAATAGGTATGTTAAAGAAGATAGTGTTAGAGCTAAAGATATTAAATGGGGAATTTCATTAGACATGGTTGGTGAAGACACTAAAAAAACTGGAGGTACTTTTCTGATTGAAAAAATGCCTGACCCAAGTGCAATTTGGACAAGAGGTAATGATAAACATACAGAATGGGGTGGTTTTAAAATGAAACTTGATCAAATGAAACCTCATTATTTAAATGATTTTTTAATTGATAAATTTAAAGAGCAAGGTAAACGAGCTAATTGGACTGTTAATACAAATCCCTTTGAAGGAGGAAGTGATCATGTTCCTTTTTTAAAAGCAAACATACCTAGTGTACTATTTTGGCACTTTACTGATCAGTTTTATCATACAGATAATGATAGAATAGATAAAGTATCAAAAACGACCTTGAAAAATGTTGGAGTTACTTCGTTAGTTTCAGCGTATACCTTATTGAATGCTAATAATACTACAGCAAAATCCATTTTAAAAACTATTGAAAACAAGGCTGTTTCTAGACTTCAACAAGAACAAAAACTTAGCGAAATATCACTTAAAAAAGGAGATTCATTAAATACTGAAATAGCTATTATTTCTGCATGGAATGATTGGTATTTCAAAACAGCAAATACTACTTTAGATATAGCAAAAGACTCTACAGAGCTAACTAAAAAAATTGAAGAAACTCAAAAACGAATTAATTTAATATCTGCTGAAATTATTGAAAAACTAAAGCTAACTAAAATGAATTAGTTTTTAATTTTTGAAAATAAATAGTTGCTGCCTTTTTTACTTTAGGAGCCAATATTAATGTTGATATTATGGTAGGTATTGCCATTAAAGCATAAGCACTGTCCATTAAATTAATTACGAAATCTAGCTTAATAACTGATGCTATTATTATAACTAGTATGTAAATATAATTATAGTATTTTCCAATCTTAGCGTTGGTCAAGTAGCTCAAACAACTGTATCCATAAAATGAATAGGTAAATAAGGTTGAAAACGCAAAAATTAATACACAAACTGTTAAAATAATACTTCCTGAATTAAAAGGTAATACAGCATTAAAAGCGGCTAAGGTCATAGTAATTCCATCTCCTTCAAAACCTTTCCAAATTCCTGAAGCTAATATGGCTAAAGCTGTTAATGTACATACTAATAAGGTGTCAATTGCTGGGCCCAACATTGCTACTAAACCTTCTCTAATAGGTTCGTTTGTTTTAGCAGTTCCGTGCATCATAGGCGCAGTACCTAAACCAGCTTCATTTGAAAAAGCTGCTCTTTTTACTCCTGTAATTATTAATGCACCTAAAGCACCACCTAAAACGGATTTTCCTGTGAATGCATCAGTAAATATTAATGAAAATATAGAAGGAACTTCTTCTATTTTTAACACTAAAATTGTAAGTACTGTTAATAAATATACTACTACCATAATAGGTACTAATTTTCCAGCAACACTTCCAATACGTTTAATTCCTCCAAAAATAACAGTAGCAACAATAATTGCTATTGAAATTCCTAAAATTAACTTAGCAGTAAATTCATTGGCTTTGTTTACTTCAAAAACGTCAACTAATGTTTGTGTAAGTTGATTTGCTTGAAATGCAGGAAGTGTACCTATAAGCCCTGCTAATGCAAAAAATATAGAAAGTCCTTTCCAGTTTTTACCAAGCCCTTCTGTAATTACATACATAGGCCCACCTTTTGTATTTCCTTCTTCATCTTTACCCCTGTACATTATAGCTAAACTACAAGTAAAAAATTTAGTAGCCATTCCTACAAAAGCACTTACCCACATCCAAAAAATTGCTCCAGGACCACCCATGGCAATAGCAATGGCTACACCACTTATATTTCCCATTCCTACGGTAGCTGCAATAGCAGATGATAAAGCTTCATAGTGTGATAAGTCTCCAGGAGAGTCATGTTTGTCGTATTTACCTCTTAAGATGGCAATAGCATGTCCCATATACCTAAAAGGAATAAGACGAGAATATGTAAATAAAATAAGTCCTCCACCAACTAAAAATAAAAGTTGGACTATACCAAGTCCAGTTGATATATTAGAAAAAAAAGCGTCAATAGATAAATACATTACTAAATGTTTTAAAACGGGAAATTAGTGATAAGTAATTATATAAAAAGAATGATAGTCATTTGTTTACAACTATCATTCTTTTGTGTTTTTTAATTCATTAATCCTTCAATCTCATCAGCTTCGATAGGAATGTTTCTCATCAAATTAAATGGATTTCCATTTTCTTGCACTACTACATCATCTTCTAAACGAATTCCAAAGCCTTCTTTTGGTAAATATATTCCAGGCTCTACAGTAAATACCATGTTTGCTTTCATTGGTTCATGTAATAATCCATAATCATGAGTATCTAATCCCATATGATGTGATGTTCCATGCATAAAGTATTTTTTATATGCAGGCCAATTAGGATCTTCATTTTGTACATCAGCTTTATCTAATAACCCTAAACCTAAAAGTTCTGAAGTCATAATTTTTCCAACTTCAATATGGTAATCAGCCCAAATAGTTCCAGGAACTAACATTTTTGTAGCTTCATTTTTTACTTTATTCACAGCGTTATATACTTCTTTTTGCCTATCTGAAAAGCGTCCAGAAACAGGAATAGTTCTGGTCATATCTGATGAATAATTTGCATATTCAGCACCTACGTCCATTAAAATTAAATCTCCTGCTTTACACTGTTGATTGTTCTCTATGTAATGTAGAACATTGGCGTTATTTCCTGAAGCTATAATTGGTGTATAAGCAAACTTTTTTGAACGGTTCCTAACAAACTCATGAATGTATTCTGCTTCAATTTCATATTCCCAAACACCAGGTTTTACAAACCCTAATACACGCCTAAATCCTTTTTCTGTAATATCACAAGCTGATTGTATTAAGTTTAGCTCAATACTATCTTTTACAGAACGTAGACGTTGTAAAATAGGATTGCTTTTAGCTACTGAATGTGCAGGGTATTTTTCACGTAACCATTTTGTAAATCTATCTTCTCTAGTTTCAGTTTCAACGTTTGCTCTATAATGTTCATTAGTATTAATGTATATAGTTTCAGCATAACTCATTAATTCAAACATTATTTTTTCTAGGTCTTGTAGCCAAAAAACTGTTTTTATACCACTAGATGTATACGCTTTTTCTTTAGTTAATTTTTCACCTTCCCAAACAGCAATATGTTCATTCGTTTCACGTAAAAATAAAATTTCTCTAAATTGTGGTTTTGGACATTCAGGAAATAGTACTAGTATGCTTTCTTCTTGGTCAACACCACTTAAATAAAAAATATCTCTATGTTGTTCAAAAGGTAAAGTACTATCAGCACTTACAGGATATATATCGTTTGAATTAAAAACAGCAATACTATTTGGCTTCATTTGTGCCATAAAGTTTTTTCTGTTATTAATAAATAAACTGCTATTTATTGGATCATATTTCATGAGTTATATTCTTTTTTAGAAGTTATGTAGTAATCAAAACTACATAAAAAGACCTTTATAGTTTATAGCCAAATGGCACTATTTTATGTTTTTTCGAATTCTGCTCATATTTCTAGTTGAAATCCCTAAAAAGGAAGCTAAATAACGAAGAGGAACCTTTTGTAATAAATCAGGTTCATTAATTAGAAGCTTCTGGTAACGTTCTTCTGGACTAAGTGTTAGTAAATCGATACGGTAATCATCGATTAAAAAAATTTGATTCTCTATTAAGTTAAAATAGAATTGGGAGAAAGCTTTATTGTTTTTTAAAAGGTATTTAAAGTCATTAATTTCAATAACCCACAATACACACTTACTTAAAGCCTTTATGTTTTTTCTGGAAGGTATTTCTTGTAAAAAACTTTTTAAAGAAGTTGTACAAGTGTTTTTTAAAGCAAAGTACGTGGTTTTTTCTTCCTCGTTTACTAGTATTGAATGTTGTAAGACACCGCTTTCTACAAAGCAAAAACTAGTAGGTATCTTACCAGTTTTAACAAAAAAATCATTCTTTGAAAGTTCTTTTTTAGAAAAATAAGATATAATTTCAGGTATGAGAGCTTCTAACAACTTGCTTTTTATTGTAGTTTTTAAGTAGCTGGAAAAAGTTAGTTGACTTTTTATCATTTTTAGCTTTTTATGACAAACTAATGTAAAAAAAAAGATGCTTTAAATAGCATCTTTTTACCCTTCATTCTACTTTTTCTTTACTTACCCATAACACTTTTAATAAGTCCAATGATTACCATTAGAACTCCTCCACCAACTCCACCGCCAGCAATGCTTCCTAATATTCCTCCTAAGTCAATTCCTAATGTTCCTAATAATTGACTTCCTAATGCGCCTCCTAGAATTCCAACAACAGAATTCCATAAAGTACCCATAGAGAATTTTTTTAGTAAAGCACCAGCTAGGTTTCCACCTAGGGCACCTGTGAGTAGGCTAATAATTAATTCCATAATTGATTTTTGTTAGTTAAATGGATTATAAATTAACTAAAAAAAAACGAATAAAACAAATAAAATCAACACTTTAAAGCTCTCCTACATGAAATAATGCATCTCCCATGTTAATTACGGGGAAATTATTTTTGGCAATTATGTATCCATTAATTGGTGATTTTACTGTAAAATTTGTTTCACCATAAGTATCCATAATATGTCCTAATGTTTCTCCTTTTTTTATAAAAGCGCCATTAGCCACTTTGGCTGTAAATAACCCAGCCACTTTGGCTCTAATCCATTTTCTTTTTTTAAGAAATATACTTTGTTTGGTTTTTGAAATCTCAACATTTTCATTAATCATTTGAAAGTGTTTTAAAATACGTAACGTTCCGTTAATTCCTTGTTGAATAGCATCTTCACATAAACGTAATGATTCTCCTCCTTCGTATACAATTACAGGAATGTTATTTTTATAACATTCATTTCTGAAGGATTTCGGGATTAGCTTAGAACCAAACATTAGTGGCGCATTAAATATTTTAGATAATTCTAAAGCTCTTTCATCTTGCGGTGTAAAACGAATTTGAGGAAAATTACTTCTTTGAGCTCCTCCAGTATGATAATCAATAGCAAAATCTACATTTTTAATAAGCTCTTTCATTAAATAACGTGCCATTCTACTAGCTAAAGATCCTGTATTAGATCCAGGAAAGCTTCGGTTTACATCTTTGCCATGCATGTCGCGAGATAGGTTTAAAAAGCCAAAAACATTTAATAAAGGAACTACAATTACGCAACCTCTATGAATTTTGTATCTTTTATCAATTAGCATTCTTCTAACTAATTCAATACTATTAGTTTCATCGCCATGTAACCCTCCTTGAAGTAAAACTGTTGGCCCAACTTTTTCACCATTAAAAATATATACAGGAATCTCTATATAGGTACCTGTTGGTAGTCTGTCAACAGAAATTTTTATGAGTTTAGATTCTCCTAAACCTATTTTTTCACCACGAATTATTATTTCTTCGTTTTTGAATTCTTCGTTGAACATTTTTTCTCTAAATATTTAATAATTTCTTCAGCTACATTTACCTTAGTAAAAGCTTCTATTCCTTGTAAACCTGGGGTTGAATTAACTTCTATTAGTAAAGCTCCTCTTTTTGATCTTATTAAGTCTACTCCCGCTACTGGAAGCCCTAAATAATGAGCAGCTCTTATTGCCATTTCTTTTTCTTTTGAAGTTAAATCGACTTTAGAGCCACTTCCACCTCTATGAATATTTGAACGAAAATCATCTTCCAATCCTTTTCGTTTCATTGACGAGGTTACTTTATCACCTATTACAAAAGCTCTAACATCTTCACTATTACTTTCTTTAATAAACTCTTGTAATAAAAAACTAGTGTTCATACTATAGAGTGTATCGATAATAGATTTTGCTGATTTTTCAGTTTCGGCTAAGATAACTCCCATGCCATGAGTACCTTCTTGTAACTTTATGATAACTGGAGCTCCTCCAAGTAATTGAATTTGTTCACTAATATTTTCAGTATTTGCAGAAAAAACAGTGTCCGGAATTGGAATGTTTTTTCTATTCATTATTTGTAAGGTACGTAGCTTATTTTGAGCTCTTAAAATTCCTAATGAACGAGCGGTACTAAAAACTCCATTCATTTCAAACTCTTTTACTACAGCAGCTCCATGACTTGTAACTGATGCTCCAATTCTAGGAATAATTACATCTGGTTCATCAATAATATCTTCACCTTCATAAATAATTTGTCGTTTTCCCCCACTTAATTTAATAGAACATTGAGTGTGATTTATAATACTAACATCATGCCCACGGCTAATGGCTTCATCATAAATTCGCTTAGTAGAATAAATCTGTTCACTAACCGAGAGAATAAAAATGTTCATAGATTTTAATAAGTAAAAGATTAAGTTAAAAATTCTATATTACTAGGTATTCAACAGGGTTGTAATAGATATTAAAAGTAATGATTATCCTTTATAGGTATCTACTAACAATTAAATTTCATACGTACAATCCTTAAATGAGGACATTACAAAGCTAACAATTTTTTTGTTGTAGAAATGTGTCAAGAAGTTGAAGGGAATCATAATTTCTGTTAATTTTTTTGAATTCGATACTAGTTATAGTAATTTCATAACCTGAAAAACCAAACTATAACTAATGAAAACGCTTTTAAAAACAATTTTAGCGTTGTTTTCTCTTACACTTTTAGGTCAACAACAAGTCTCAACCTCTGCCAAAACAATACAGCAAGCTCTACTTAAAAAAGAAGAGTTAAGTAAAGCTTCTATTGTAAAAAACATCCCTTTCGAGAATATTGGTCCTACTGTAATGAGTGGACGTGTTGTTGATATTGATGTAAATCCTGATAATACGACTGAATTTTATGTGGGCTACGCTTCTGGAGGTGTATGGTATACCAATAATAATGGAACTACTTTTACTCCAGTTTTAGATAATTCGCCAACCCAAAATGTAGGAGATATTGCTGTAGATTGGAAAAAAGGTACTATTTGGGTAGGTACTGGTGAAAACAACTCATCGCGTTCGTCGTATGCTGGAATAGGTATTTTAAAATCAACAGATAAAGGAAAAACATGGATAAATGTAGGTTTACATGATAGTCATCATATTGGTAGAATATTAATTAATCCTAATAATTCTGACGAAGTTATTATTGGTGTAATTGGTCATTTATATTCATCTAATAACGAACGAGGAATATTTAAAACTACAGATGGAGGAAAAACATGGAATAAAACATTGTTTGTTGACGAAAATACTGGTGTTATTGATGTTCAACAGAGTCCAAATAACTTTAATGTTTTATATGCTGCTTCATGGGAAAGAGAACGTAAGGCATGGAATTTTGATGGTGATGGAAAAAATTCTGCTATATACAAGAGTATGGATGCAGGGAGTACTTGGGTTAAAATTTCGAAAGACAATGGTTTTCCTGAAGGAAATGGAGTAGGAAGAATTGGTTTAGCAGTTTTTGATGAAAATACGGTGTATGCTTTTCATGACAACCAATTTAGAAGAGAAAAAGGAAAGAAGAAAAAAGGAAAGTCAAATGCTTTAACAAAAGACGATTTTAAAACTATGTCAAAAGCAGAATTTTTAAAATTAAAAGATAAAAAGTTGAATTCATATTTAAAAATGAATGGATTCCAAGAGAAATATAGAGCTGAAAATGTAAAACAAATGGTAAGGTCTGGATCCGTAAAGCCAATTGATTTAGCTAAATATTTAGAAAATGCAAACTCTTTATTATTTGATACACCAGTAATTGGAGCTGAGGTTTTTAAAACCGATAATGGAGGAAAGTCTTGGAAGAAAACACATGAAGGATATTTAGATGATTTATATTATTCGTATGGATATTATTTTGGAGAAGTAAGAGTAGATCCTCAAGATAAGAATGCTATTTATGTTTTAGGAGTTCCTATTTTAAAATCTAAAGATGGAGGAAAAACATTTAAATCTATCAGTAAAGAAAATGTTCATGCTGATCATCAAGCTTTATGGGTGAACTCTAAAAAACAAGGTCATTTAATTGAAGGGAATGATGGAGGTTTAAATATTTCATATGATGATGGTGAAAATTGGATAAAACTTAATACACCACCTGTAGGGCAATTCTACTCTGTATATGCAGATAATCAAAAAAACTATAAAATTTATGGAGGTTTGCAAGATAATGGAGTTTGGGTAGCCAATAATAATGCGAAGGTTAATAAAAGGTGGAAGCAAACCGGTAAAAACCCATATGAGAGTTTAATGGGAGGTGATGGAATGCAAGTAGCAGTTGATGATAGAAACCCAAATATTGTTTATACAGGATATCAATTTGGTAATTATTATCGAATAAATAGAGAGTCAGGAAGGCAAACGTATATACAACCAAAACATACGTTGGGGGAAAATCCTTATAGATTTAATTGGCAAACTCCAATTCAGTTGTCAAAACATAATCAAGATATTTTATACTTAGGAGGTAATAAATTGCATCGCTCTTTAAACAAAGGAAGTAATTGGGAAACTATTTCAGGTGATTTAACTCAAGGTGGTAAAAAAGGAAATGTAGCTTATGGAACATTAACAAGTATTTCTGAAAGTCCGTTTCAGTTTGGGGTAATTTATGTTGGTTCTGATGATGGGTATATTCATATTACAAAAAATGGTGGAGGTACTTGGGAGAAGATTTCGAATACGTTGCCTCAAAACCTTTGGGTAAGTAGAGTAATTGCCTCAAAGCATAAAAAAGAACGTGTATATGCTACTTTAAATGGGTATCGTTTTGATGATTTTACTACATATATTTATCAATCGGATGATTATGGTAAAACATGGACGAGTATTGCTGGAAATATTCCAACATCTCCAGTAAATGTTATTAAAGAAGATCCTGAAAAAGAAAATATATTATATGTTGGAACGGATAATGGATTGTACGTTACTTTAAATAAAGGAATACAATGGCATTCGTTTACTAATATTCCAAATGTAGCAGTTCATGATTTAGTAATTCAACCGAAAGCAAAAGAATTAGTAGTTGGTACTCATGGAAGAAGTATATACAAAGCAAACATTACTTCGCTACAAAAGTTGAAAGCTGAAAATGAAGATGCTTTATTTAAAATAAGAAATATTAGAAAAAGTTCTTACTGGGGGAACTCATGGAGTAAATGGTTAAAACCAAATACCCCTAAATTAAAAATACCTTTTTATGTAAACTCAACTAAAAAAGTTACTATAAATATATTTAATGAAGATACTTTGATTAATGAAATTGAAGTAGATGCTGAAAAAGGGTTTAACGAAGTTTCATTCGATGTTTCTTTTTCTAAGAAAGGAAAGAAGGCTTATTTAAAAAAGGAAGAAGATGCAGTTCTTAAAAAAGCAAAAAATGGTGTTTATTATTTACCAAAAGGAAAATATAAAGCTGTAATGAATAGTTCCAAACAAAAGTTTGAAATAAAATAATAGTAAAAAGACCTTTCTTTAATTAGAAAGGTTTTTTTTAACTTATTTTTAAAGAGGTCATACTTATTTTAGGAGTTTGTAAAGAGTCGTTAAATAACTCAATATTTTCTCCTTTTTCTTTTAAACCCAATGCATAAATTAATGGATAATAATGATCAGGAGTTGGAATTGCTAGTTGAACCTCTTTTCCTAATTTTTGATAATCTAGTAAAGGATTGAAATCTTCATTTAAAATTAAGTTGTTTAATTTTTCTCTAGCCACATTTCCCCAATCATGTTTAGAGGTGTTACTATCTAATCGTTTTAAGTTATGTACAATATTACCACTACCAATAATTAAAACTCCTTTAGAACGAAGTTTTGTTAGCTTTTTAGCTAATTCAAAATGATACAGGGCAGGCTTGTAATAATCAATGCTTAATTGTAGTACAGGAATATCTGCTTTTGGATATAAGTGTTTTAATACCGACCAAGCACCATGATCTAATCCCCAATCATAATCTAACTCTAGATTAGTGTTCGGTAAAAGTATTTTTTGTGTTTCTTTAGCTAAAGAGGAATTACCTTTTGAAGGGTATTTTACATCATATAAATCTTGAGGGAAACCACCAAAATCATGAATTGTTTTTGGATTTTCCATAGCAGTAATTTTTGTTCCTTTAGTTAACCAGTGAGCAGAAACGCAAATTATAGTAGTAGGCTTAGGTAATGTTTTTGCAACTTTTTTAAAACCTAAGGTGTATTTATTTTCTTCAATAGCATTCATAGGTGTCCCATGACCAAGAAAAAGCACTGGCATTTTAGGTGTGTTTGGTAGCACATCCATTATTTTTTCTAAATCTGTTATTGGCTTCATTGCCATTGACACCGATGATAATCCTGCTAATTGTAAAAACTTTTTTCTATTCAAAATTCTCTAATAAATTCAATTCTTTTGATAAAAATACAGCTATTTTTAATATACCTTTGTTCTTATGGGAATAATACGTGTAAACAACATTCGTTTGTATACAAACCACGGATGTTTAGATGAAGAAGCTAAAATTGGCTCGGAATATAAAGTTAATATAGAAGTAAAGGCTGATTTACAAAAATCGGCACAAACAGATGAGCTTACCGATACTGTTGATTATGTACATTTAAACAATATTGTAAAAGAAGAAATGGCAATACGATCGAAGCTATTAGAACATGTAGCAAAACGTATTTTAGATAGAGTTTTTCATGAAATACCAATGGTAGATGAAGCTGAGGTAAGTGTTGCTAAAATTAACCCTCCAATAGGCGGAAATGTTGAAGAAGTTGTTATTGTTTTAAAAGATGTTCGTAAAAGTTAAAAAACATTTGGATTAAACAATAAAAAATGTAAATTTGCAGTCCTAATTAATTAGGTGTCGTGGCCGAGTGGCTAGGCAGTGGTCTGCAACACCATCTACAGCGGTTCGAATCCGCTCGACACCTCAAAACCCTGTGAATCTTTTGATTTTCAGGGTTTTTAATTTTAGAAAAATATTAGTTTTTAGAAATTAAAACACAAATTGAGTAATTTTTATGACTATTTAGATAAAAAAGAGCCTGTAAAATATATTTACAGGCTCTTTTTTGTTTTTATAAATGTGGGTAATTACGATAAAAAACAGCTTATTTTATCAAGTGAAGAACCATAATCAAAACTAAAATCAATATGGATTAAATCGCCAGCTTTAACATCTAGTGTGTTAGTTGTTTTTAATACGGTTGGAGGCATTAAACTATCAGTACCTGTAAAATTAGCTCCTTCAGTAACTTCTACGTATGATTCTAAATACAAGGCATTCACTTTTCCTGTAAATAAAACAGGAACAGAAAAGCTAAGCTTTACACCTTGTTTTTTCTCTTTTAACAATTCAATTTCGTTTACTAAAAATTGTTGTGATAAAAACATTGGTTGATGCCTGGTAAACATTACAGGATAATGATGAATATCTTCATCGATTTCTGCTTCACATAAACGTGCAAAATTTACAATTCTGTTAGGAAACAACTTTCCTTTAGGTTTTAAGTAATTACGCATGTGCTGAAATATTTGTACTTGAAATTCATTAGCACAGTAAATACTCATCAATTCACCAATAACATGATCTACTTTTTCAGGTAGTTCAACAGTTAAGGCATCTGCAAAAATAACTTCTACTTTAGCTGCCCATGGATGTTTGGCAACTTCTTTTTTTATAAATGGAATTAAATCAGGATTGTTTTCTATTAAATAGGCTTTTTTTACATGAGGCATGTATAATTTTGTTAAAGGCATAGTTCCTACTCCTATTTCACAAACTACAGCATCTTTAAAATTATTATTTAATTCAAAAGCCTTTTTAAAAGCATTCACTCTTTGCTCATCAGTTTCCATTATTTTATAATATACCTCAGGAAAACCATAATGAGCTTCATTAAAAGTTTGAGCATCTAAAAGTCCGTATTTTAAACTTTCGTAATTATCAATAACTTTTTCAAATAATTCTTTATTCATTTTTTAATAATTCTTTTCTAGTAAAATTAAAATCTATTTTGTCTCCTGAGTATTTACATCTTTTAACAACCCTAAAGCAAAATAAACTACCAATATACCACCAATAACAATACAAATCCACATAAAAATAGTAGTTTGCCAAAAGCTTTTGGCTTTACTAGGTTTTGTTGTTTTTGTAATAATTGAAAAATCTGCTACAGCTATTTCTCTAATTACTTTAGTGTTTTCAGAAATAAAGTTTCCTAAATCGTATTTAGGTTTAGTTAGAGTGGTATCTATTATTAGAGTGTAAATTCCATCTTTTTTTAAATTAGAAATAAGGTACTTTGGCTTTTGTAATAATTGAATATGCTCGATGTCTAACGGTGGATTATCGTCATTTTCAATTTCAATAAAGAACTCTTTTTCATTTAAATTTGTAATAGTAAATGTGTTTTCGTTTTTGGCATTTAACTCAAAAGTAGAAAGTATTTTGGTATATATTTCTTCTCTTTTTTTTACTTTATGTATTCTTTGTACAAATACTTTTGCCTTTCTCAGAAAATATTCAGTGTTAATTTTAAAGGAAATAGTATTTATTTTATGAGATTCTTCTGCTGAAAATTTAATACGAGTTACTTTTTTTTCTTTTAGAAAAACTGTTTCTTTTTTATAGTTTTCTAGTTTAGTTGAAGAGGTTTTAAAAAACTTGTTTTTATAAACTCCTGCACCAATAACATTTATAGGTAATGAGTTTTTATCACTAAAAATAACTTTTAAAAACGTATAGTTATTTAAAGGAAATTGAATAGTTTTTTTTACCGATGTGTTATTTGATGAGTTTATATTTGATAAGGTTTTATTTGAAACTAAACCATACCATTTTTTAGAATCATTACTTCCTAAAACACTATATGTTTTAGTGATTTTAGTATTTACGATCTCTAATACTAATTCTTCAAAAGGGGTGTTAGTATTGTTTTCTATTTCAATGCTAGTAATAGAATCCTTAACAACCCTGTTCGTGGTGATTTTGATAGGATTAAAAACAGTAAAATTTTTATTTGATGGCGAAACAATAATATAAGGAACTTCATTATTATTGACATCTTTAATTCTTAAAGAAGAAAAATTATCAGTGCTTGCCGAGCGTACTTTTGTGTTGAGGTTTAATGTATGTAAACCATTATAGTTTGTTTTTTCTAACGTTCCTTTATAATTTTGACTAAAACTATTTATAGCTATTAAACAAGTTATAAAAAAACTATATTTTTTCATCTTCTGAATTTTCATCTACTACTAATTTTTTTATTTTTTGATACACAAAAGAGATAACTAATATTAAAATACCCAAAAGGATAAAAGCAATTATTTTTCCTGTTTCTGAAACGTTTTTAATGTCGTAAATAAACAGTTTTAAAATTGTTAGCCCCAATAATGATAATGCTATAATTCTCAAATTTTTCCATTGTTTTCTAATACCGATAATTAGAAAAATGAAAGAGAACACACCCCAAAGAATAGGGTACCCAATTTTTATAATTTGTGTAGCTGTATTGTTTATTTGTTTTTTTGCATAATTAAATTTTTCATACCAATTATTTTCACTGTCAGGAAATTGATTTGTTATTTCATCACTACTTAAACTATTAGATAGATATAAACCATGAACCATTATTTCATTACTTAATACATATACTATTGCAAAAGTAAATAACCACGGAAGCCATTTGTTCTGTTTAGTATTTATAGTAAATAAAGAAGTTGTTGTTGTTAGTAATTGATATCCAAAATAAATTAAACAAGCCAAAATAATATAATGAAAATAAAATGCATAATTAGAAGTTGTATTTTCAAGAAGGTTATTAATAATTTCGGTTTTTGGTAATTTGTAAAAGCTTACTATATATAAAATAATAGAAATAGTACTTACTATTAAAGCTCCTTTTGAAATGTTTTTCTTTTTAAATAAAGAAGCTATATAAAGGATAAGAGAAACAAATACAAAATGATACATCACTGGGAATGACAAGGCAGATGCTTGATTACTTATAAATTGATGCGATTGATAATTTATTTCTAAAAGACCAGTGAAATAGGTTATAATGACGGTTACTATTACTAGCACATTTTTATAAAACTTAATAGAGAAAGAAAAAAAACTTGTTATAACGTCTTTTTCTTTCTTTAATAACCTATATATTATGAATAAAGAAACGCTAACGATAAACCCAGCAATAAATAAAGGATTAAAGATTACAGTGAAATTTTCACTAGAGTAATACCTTTCCCAATCTATTAGTAAACTAATAATGGTTAAAACTTGTACAATGATAGCGCCAAATTTAAAAGAACTAATCTTTGATTTTTGGGATAACCAAAATAATAATACAGATTCCAATGCCCAAAATAAAGTAATTTGGTTTCCTTCGAATTGAATAGGTATCGTTAATGTTACAAATGTAAGAGCTAAACCTATTAATAAATATATCGCATTTTTATCTAATCCGAATTTTTTGAATAAAATGATAGCATATACCAAGTTGTAAATAGCTAACAATAAGGTGAAAATTCCTGTGAAATTTGAGTCGATATCTTTTAAAATAACCATCCCAATTCCGAAAAAAATGAACGTATTTGCAACAAATATAAAATACTCAATAGTTGAAAAAACACCTTTATTTTTAAGGTTGTTTAAAACTATGGTAATGCTAAATATAAAATAATAAAGAGTAGCAAAAAGTAAAGCTCCTTTATGTGAAAAAGAAGGATCATTTATTTTTGAACCTAACCATCCAGTATACAATAATATGGTGAAAATAAAAGCTAGAATGGTGGCTATTCTCCATTTTTTAAAATAGGAAACACCTAAAACACCTATGTTCAAAATAGCTATATAAGTGAATAACACAACATAGTTTCCTTCTCCAGTACTAACCATAAAAGGTGTTGCAAAACCACCTATTAATGATAAAACTGCTAGCTCTTGACGATCATATGAAACAGAAACAAGTGTGCTGAAAGCTGTTATAATTGCCATAATACTAAAAGCAATTGTTTGACTAAATAATTGATATTCGTGAAAGGCAATATAGATAGTAAAATAAAAAATACTAATAGCACCCGCTACTAAAACAGAACTAAAAGCGACATAGTTTTTCTTTAGTTTATGGGCTATTGCCATAACAAGTGAACCACATAAAATACCAATACCAACTCTAGCAGGTTCATTTATCCAATCTTTATCAATAGCATATTTTACAAAGAAGCTAATACCTAACACTAAAATTAGAATACCAATTTTATTAATTAAGTTTTCTCCAATAAACTTTTCTAAATCTGGATTTTTCTCTTTAAATGTTTCAAACCAAGGTTTTTTAGGTTCAGTTTTTGTTTTTTCTGAAACTACTTTTGATATTGATTCAATAACCTCCTTCTTTGTTGGTTTTAGTTTTAAAACTGAAGAAGATTTATCAGGAATTGTTTCAGTAACTGTAGTTTTTTTAGAAATGTCATCTATAGGTTTGTTAACTATAGGTTTTTCAATAATAGAATCTGGTTTTTTTATAACTGGATCCTTTTTGATACTATTAGTTTTTTGTTCTTGCGAAGTTGTTTTTTGTTGTAAGTACCTTATTCTCTTATTAAGGTTCACAATTGTATCTTCTAATTTTTCAAATTTTGTATTGATGTTTTTGTTAATAAAATACAAGCAAAGAAGTATAACTAATAAGCCTCCAATCATAAAACTTTTTTTTATTTTAAGTCAAATGTAGGGTTTTAATATTATAGTAATAGTATGATATTAGTTAAACAGTATGTTTATTAATAATTGAAGATTATTATAAATCAATATTTAAAAGCTCCTTAATTTCTTGTTTTCCATGAGTTGTTAAAATAAGTTTCCTAGTATTTTTATTTTTTCTAAACCAATCTTTCTCTAACATTTTTATTAATAAAGCATCTCCTAAAGCACCAGCTAAGTGATGTTTACGCTCACTCCAATCTAAACACTGATGTGCAAATGATCTTTTTGTATTTTTAGTAATTTCTATTTGGATACCAAGTTTTAAAAACCAGTTTTCTCCATAACTAGTTATTAGATATTTTTTTTCTGAAGGTTTAATTATGTTTTGTTCAAGTAAAGCATTGGTAATTTTAACACCTACTTCACCAGCTAAATGTTTGTAACAGGTTCTAGCATATGTAAATGCTGTTATTGCTGGTCTTTTTATTTTTTTATAATTAGTGTTTAGTGATAATAAACTAGCCATTGATTCTATAACTTGAGCAACTTCTGGTGTGCTAAACTTATAATAACGATGTCTGCCTTGTTTTTCTACAATTAAGATATTATTGAGAAGTAATTTTGATAAATGATTACTAGCAGATTGTAAAGATACATCTGCACAGTTGGCTAATTCAGTTGCTGTGTATGCTCTTCCATCTAATAAATTCCATAGCATTTTGGCTCTTGCTTTATCACCTAATAAAGCAGCAATTTCGCTAAAATCCTTCTCTAAATATTCCATAATTTATCAATCCCAAATTTGTGGACGTTTGACTCCTAAAGTTCTTAAATAGCTTAATAGTTGACCTGTATGAACAGCTTCATGATACACCATTCTATTTAAATAATCTCCTAATTTTTTATGTTGATTTACCTCTGTTCTATTTATTGTAATCTTTTCTAAATCTAACTCATTTAAATTTTCAATCATACTAAAAAAATCATTTCTGTAATTCTCTGCAAACCTTAA
Organism: Tenacibaculum halocynthiae; assembly: GCF_964512825.1. NCBI lineage: Bacteria > Pseudomonadati > Bacteroidota > Flavobacteriia > Flavobacteriales > Flavobacteriaceae > Tenacibaculum > Tenacibaculum halocynthiae. The sequence goes on from NZ_CAZELG010000012.1 coordinate 402,400, forward strand.
TTCATGAGTTACATTGATATATTCTAAATTTTTCCAGGGAGAAATATAAGTGCCTAAATTACCTCTATTATTTATAACTGTGTGAAATAAATGTTCAGCTTCTAACACATGACGAACCATTTCTATACAAGTAAATGCTTTTTGATCTGGTTTCCAATTTAAATATTCTAATGGAATTCCATTCCACAAGTTAATACTGCGTCTTCTGGTTTCTTTAAAATTTAATAGAATAATTTTTTTTGAATTCATGGTTTTAAGTTTTTTACAAAAGTATTTTTAAAACCAAAAACATACTTCATTTCAGAATGAAATATGTGGTTTTTAAGTACAAAAAAAGCCCTTTCAAGTAATTGAAAGGGCTTTTTATTTCATAATAAGATTAAACCTTACTTAGCATTATTATTTTTAGTTTTTTTATAAAAAAACTTATAATGTAAGTATTGGTAGGCATCTCTAGGTAATATTTTAATCCACTTTTTGTATTTTAAAAACCATTTAAAACGAATAGAATTTAGACCTTTAGTTAAATAACCAGCAATAAAAGGATGTACATTTAAAGTAATGTCAGTATAGTTTTTTTCGCTGTTAATTAAACGCTCTAATTCTGCTTCAATTTTATCTAATAAAACTATTGGAGCTTCAACTTCTCCATTTTTATTAGGATTTGGTTCTCTTGTTTTTATGTGTAATTCAGGTCTTACACGTTGTCTTGTAATTTGTACTAATCCAAATTTACTTGGAGGTAATATTTTATGCTTTGTACGATCTAAAGCCATCGCTTCTTTTAAATGCTGAAATAGTTTTTGTCTGTTTTCAGCACTTTTCATATCAATAAAGTCAACAACAATTATACCACCCATATCCCTTAACTGTAATTGTCTAGCGATTTCAGTGGCAGCTATTAAATTGACTTCTAAAGCGGTTTCTTCTTGACTTAATGCTTTGTTTGAACGATTTCCACTATTTACATCAATAACATGTAAAGCTTCTGTATGTTCAATAACTAAATAAGCACCTTTGCTCATCGAAACTGTTTTTCCAAACGATGTTTTAATTTGTCTTTCAATACCGTATTTCTCAAAAATAGGCATCTGTGATTTGTGTAGTTTCACAATTTTTTCTTTTTCAGGATAAATTTCCTGTAGGTATTCTTTAATTTCAACCTTTAAGGCTTCATCGTTGGTTACTATGTTTGTAAAAGAATCATTCATTACATCTCTTAAAATAGAAGATGCTCTGTTTAACTCACTTAATATTTTAGTTGGAGTATTTGTGTTTGCAATGTGTTTGCAAGTTGTTTTCCAACGTTCAAGAGAGTTTTGTAAATCTTTATCTAGTTCTGCTACTTTTTTACCTTCAGCAACAGTACGTAAAATAAGTCCAAACCCTTTTGGCTTGATACTTTTTGCTAATCTTTTTAAACGTTCTTTTTCTTTGGTATCAGCTATTTTTTGTGAAACTGAAATTCTATTAGAAAAAGGAACTAATACTAAATATCTACCAGCAATAGATAACTCTGAACTAATTCGAGGACCTTTGGTAGAAATGGGTTCTTTTACAATTTGTACTAATAAATTTTGACCTGATTTTAGTACATCATTAATGCTTCCGTCTTTATTGATATCATCTTCAGAACGAAAGTTTTTTAAAGTGAATTCTTTATATTTACCTGTGCTTACCTTCTTAATGAATTTATTTAAAGATTGTACTTGTGGCCCTAAATCATGATAATGTAAAAAACCATCTTTAGGATATCCAACGTTTACAAAAGCGGCGTTTAAACCAGTCATTACTTTTCCAATTTTTGCTAGAAAAATATCTCCAACTGAAAATTTATTGTCGCTTGTTTCTTTATTTAATTCAATAAGTTTACCATCTCTTAGTAAGGCAAAATCAATATCAGAAGAATTTGAACGAATTATTAATTCTGTTTTCATCTGAATGTAGTTTTTGTGCCAACGTAATTTTATACGAAGACGGATTAAAATTTGTAAACAGGTATTTTTAATACCGTTTTAAGGTGTTTAAACCTTAATGTCAATGAACTTTTGTAAGCTATTTAGCAAACGAAGAAAAAGTAAGCGATAGCTTACTTTTTCTTATGACGATTTGCTCTTGCTCTTTTCTTTCTTTTGTGTGTAGAGATCTTAGCTCTCTTTCTTTTTTTACCACTTGGCATAATTAATAATGTTTTATAAAAACCAATGATACTTGGTTTTCGGTTAATACTTTTATTTACAAAATTACTTTACAGCTACTTTAGCTTTAACTCCTTCAGTAAAAACTTTTGAAGGTTTAAATGCAGGGATGTTATGAGCTGGTATTTTAATAGTTGTGTTCTTTGAAATGTTTCTACCAGTTTTTTCTGCTCTTTGCTTAATAATAAAGCTTCCAAAACCTCTTAAATAAACATTATCGCCATTCTCTAATGCTTCTTTTACCTCTTCCATGAATGCTTCAACAGTTGCTAATACATCTGCTTTTTCAATTCCACTCTTATCTGAAATTTTAGATACGATATCTGCTTTTGTCATTGTAAATATATTTTGATTTGTTTTCTTTAAAAATTGAGGATGCAAATATATGATAATTAATCTATTCCGAAAAAAATTAAACTTAAAAAAAAACAAACTAAATACAGTAGTTTTGTAGAACTAATTTTATTTGATGGTTTTTCATAAAGAATTAATACACTGGTATTTACAAAATAATAGATCTTTGCCTTGGAGAAAAACAAAAGATCCTTATTTCATTTGGTTAAGCGAAATTATGTTACAGCAAACAAGAGTTGCGCAAGGATTGCCTTATTTTTTAAGGGTTACAGAGGCTTTTCCAACCGTTTTCGATTTAGCAAAAGCTGAAGAAAATGAGGTGTTAAAACTATGGCAAGGTTTAGGTTATTACTCTAGAGCAAGGAATTTACATTACACTGCAAAGCACATTGCAAATGAATTAAATGGAGTGTTTCCTGATAATTATAAAACTTTGTTAAAGTTGAAAGGAGTGGGCGATTATACCGCTTCAGCTATCGCTTCTATATGTTATAATGAACCTGTTGCTGTTGTTGATGGGAATGTATATAGAGTTTTGTCACGTTATTTTGGAATACAAACACCTATTAATATAACTAAAGGAATTAAAGAGTTTAAAGAATTAGCTCAAAGTTTGATTGACGTTAAAAACCCCGGAAATTACAATCAAGCCATTATGGATTTTGGAGCATTACATTGTAAGCCACAAAACCCCTTATGTGATAGTTGTATGTTTTCAGAAAGTTGCATTGCTTTCAATTCAGATTTGGTAAAAGAATTGCCAAAAAAGGAAAAGAAGCTAAAAGTTAAAAAGAGATTTTTTAATTATTTAGTGGTTGTAACAGATACCAATGAAACAATTTTAGAAGAAAGAAAAGGAAAAGGTATTTGGGAAGGATTATATCAGTTTCCTTTAATTGAAACTGAAAAATATATTGATGTTAATGAATTAATTGATTTAGATGATTTCAAAAATTTATTTTCAAAAGAGACCTCTATTAAGCTATTCAATAAAAAAGAAATAATTCATAAACTATCACATCAACATTTATATACTCAATTTTGGATTGTTAATACTTCTTTTATAAAGGAAGCAACTACAAATTGGAAAGAAATAAAAAAACAACCAGTACCTGTTTTAATAGACAAGTTTTTAAATGAATTTTTAAAGTTAGAAAAGTAATTTTCGTATATTTGATTTTACACAAAACTATAAAGCTATGGCTGGAACAGTAAACAAAGCTATTTTAATTGGGCATCTTGGAGATGAAGTAAAAATGCACTATTTTGAAGGAGGAAATGCAATTGGTCGTTTTCCTATAGCTACTAATGAAACGTATACCAACCGTCAAACAGGAGAAAAAATAACGAACACTGAATGGCATAATATAGTGGTACGTAATAAATTGGCTGAAATTTGTGAAAAATATTTAACAAAAGGAGATAAAGTTTATATTGAAGGACGTATTAAAAATCGTCAGTATGAGGTTGATGGCCAAAAAAGGTATACTACTGAGATACAGGTACAAGACATGACTTTCTTGTCTACTAAGAAAGATCCTAATGCTATGGTTTCCCCTCAGCAAAGCCAAACACAACCTCAGGCAAATAATAATGAAAATATTAAAGTTGCTTCAAGTGAAGACGATGATTTACCATTCTAGTTTAATTAAAATTTAAATTTTGGACCCAGACCCCGAACTGTTTTTAAATATCTATTTAAGTATTAATTGGTTAACAACACTTAATTTTGTTGTTTTACTAGTTTTACTAATCTGTTCAGCTTTAATATCAGGAACAGAAGTTGCTTTTTTCTCTATTTCACAAATTGAAATTGATAACCTTTCTGAAAAATCGAAAGGAAAAAGTATTGTTGTAAAGCTACTTGAGAATCCTAAGAAACTGTTAGGAACAATATTAATAACTAATAACTTTATAAATATTTTAATAGTTCTAATTTTTGCTTCACTTGGTGAAGTTCTTTTTAGCGAACTATCTTCTGGGGTGAAGTTTTTTATTGAAGTAGTATTAGTGACCTTTTTAATTTTATTGTTTGGAGAGGTTTTACCTAAGGTATATGCAACAAGAAGATCTATGCAGTTTGCTAATTTTATGGCAAAACCGATACAATTGTTAAATACTATTTTAACACCATTAAGTTCTCCGCTTATAAAGTTAACAAGTGTTGTTGAAAATAAACTAGGAAATAAAAACAATAATTTGTCAGTTGAAAGACTATCTCAGGCGTTAGAATTAACATCAGATAATGCCACTACAAAGGAAGAGCAGAAAATTTTAGAAGGAATAGTAACTTTTGGAAATACTGAAACAGTACAAATAATGAAACCAAGAACCGATGTTTGTGCTATTTCTGATGAAACTAGTTATGCAGAAGTACTTAAAATTATTTTAAAAAATGGGTATTCGCGTAATCCTGTTTATCATGAAAATATTGATACAATTGTAGGTGTTTTATATGCAAAAGACTTGCTGCAGCATTTAAATAAAACTACTTACAAATGGCAATCTTTAGTTCGAGAACCTTTTTTTGTTCCTGAAAATAAAAAATTAGATGATTTATTAAGTGAATTTCAAGAGAAGAAAAAACATTTAGCAATTGTTGTTGATGAATATGGAGGAACTAGTGGTATTGTTACACTTGAAGATGTAATTGAAGAAATAGTTGGTGATATTAATGATGAGTTTGATGATGAAGATTTATCATATTCTAAGTTAGATGAAAACAATTATATTTTTGATGGAAAAATAACAATTAGAGATTTTTGTAAAGTTTTAGGAGATGATGACGAAGAAAAGTTTGAAGAAGAAAAAGGTGAGAGTGAAACTTTAGCTGGATTTATTTTAGAAGTTTCAGGGAAATTTCCTAAAAAGGGAGAGAAAATAAACTTTAGTAATTATACGTTTACTATTGAAGCGTTAGATAAAAAACGTATAAAACAAGTTAAAGCAACACGAAATGCGTAAAACACTTTTGCTTTTAGTAGCACTTATAATGATAAGTTGTGGAGAAGAAACTACACCAAAACCTAAAGCATATTTAAGTTTAGAATATCCTGAATTAGGATATAATAGGTTAAATATGGATAAACCTTATCGTTTTGATGTAGCGAAAAGTGCAACTATAAAAGATTTACCTAAAAATTGGTTGAAAATTCAGTATCCAAAACTTAAAGCATCTGTTGATATAACCTATAGACCAATTGATAATAATTTAAAAGAGTTGTTAGTAGAGGCTGAAAAGTTAGTGCTAGAACATACAGTGAAAGCTGATCATATTTCATGGAGAGATTTTTCTAATAAAGAGAATAAAGTATATGGAAAAATGTGTGAAATAGCAGGGAATGCTGCATCACAAATTCAGTTTCATGTAACTGATAGCACCAAGCATTTTATGAAAGGGTCTTTGTTTTTCTATATAAAACCCAATTATGATTCTATTTTACCAGCTGTAGAACATATTAAAAAAGATATGGTTCGTATGATGGAAAGTCTTCAGTGGGAGAATTAAGAAGAAGTTAAAAAAGAAATTGCTACAAGAATGAGAATGATATTTTATTTGATGTTTAAAACATCAAAAGGTTTAGATATTTTAGATGATAAATATGAAGATGATTTATATAGAGAAACGTTAACTATTTTTTCTTTTTTTAGTATTGTAAGATTTCTTCTTAATTTTCATGAAGAAAACGCTAAATATTCTTTTTTTTATAACTTGTATCTTCTTGTTCTAGCTATTTTAATAAGTGTGTTTTTCGGAATTATTTTTAGTCTAATTACCCATAAAGTAGGGAAATTACTAAAAGGGAAAGCGTCTTATATTGAAATTTGCTCATTATACGCTTATGCATTAATCCCTATAATTATAGGAGATTCTTTTAAATTTGTTTTAAGAGGAATGCATACTAGTCAAATGGTAGATTTTGATAGTTTTAGGCTGTTAAGTTTTTGGAACGCTATTGTTTTTAGTCTATTATCCCTTAAAATTCTGGTCTTAGGGTTAAAGAAGTTTAATCAATATTCTTATTTAAAAAGTGCTATTAATAGTGCCATTTTGGTTTTACCAGTACTTGGGTTTTGGCTTTATTTTGTTTTTAATTAGTGAACGTTTTTCTACTTTGCAGCCACAAATAAAATTGTAAACCAAATAAAATTGCTCCTGCCAATAAGTGAGTTGCTTGTGTTCCTAAAGGGAATTCAGCATAGTACATTAAAATACCTGTAATGGTTTCTAAAAAGATTAGAAAAACAATCCAGTTCACTAAATTATAACCTAAGTTTTTAATTTGGTTTAGATAAAACATTCCTAAGTTAACTAATACAATAGCTATAGTGAAAGATCTGTGAAAGTAAAATTTAAAATTAGGTTCCATTAAACTATACTCTTTATTATCAAATCCAAATAATTTTACTTGTTCATCAATAAACTGTCTTACTTGTGTTCCCATAGCAATTTGTATCAATGAAAAAACTACTGAAGCTATTAAAAGTTTATTAAATAACGAGTTGTATTTTGGAGTGTCGTCTGAACTTACTTTTGCTTGGTTTTTTCCTGAAACTATAAATAAAAGCCATAATAATAAAGCAACAATAATTAATCCGGCAACCATGTGAATAGTAATAACAGTTGGTTTTAAATTTGTGTCAACCACAGTTTTTCCTAGCCAGGCTTCAAATAACATTAAAAAGAAAGCTCCAAAGGCTACTAAAGGAATTGTTTTATTTTCTCTCCAGAATTTACTTGCTCCAACTATTAAAAATAAAAAGACAAAGCCAGATAAAACTGATGCTAATCGGTTTATGTATTCTGTCCAGGTATGATATTTATTAAATTTAGCATACGAGTGTTTGGTATATTTCCCCCAATTATTAGTATTAAATTCATTAGTAGTTTTTATATTGTTTTCGGCAACAAATAGCATATCATCTTTAACAATAATCATCCCTTTGTTATAATCTGTATTAGGTTGCCAGGTAATTTGTTCTTCAGAAGTTGGTGGAATGTAATATCCAAAACATTTTGGCCAATCAGGGCATCCCATTCCAGATCCAGTCATACGAACAACAGAACCAGCTAAAAAAATTAAATAAACAGAAATTAATGAAATTTTTACTATAAGAGGAAAATGTTTTTTCATCCAAAAAAGTTTTTACAAAGATACAAAAAAGCATAAAAAAAGCTCTCAATTGAGAGCTTTAGAATTTATGGTTGAAATTGTAATTATAGCTTTTTAGTTAAACTATTTTACTTTTAAAGAGTATTTGATTGTTTCGTGAAAAAACGTTTGTCTTACTTTTTAAATTTTAAAGCTTCAGAACGTCCTTTTTTGAAAATTTTGTTGCTAGCATGAGTTCCTTTACGCAACTCTTTTTGTTCTTCAAATGGTAGTTGAATTATTTCCTGGCACTTAGAAGAACATGTATTCTCCATTTTTTCAGCACAATCATCACATTGAATAAATAATAAATGACAACCTTCGTTGGCACAATTAGTGTGTGTATCACAAGATTTTCCACATTGATGACAGTTTGAAATTACATCATCAGTAATTTTTTCTGCCCTTCTATGATCAAAAACAAAATTCTTTCCTAAAAACTTGTTTTCTATGCCTTCTGATTTTACTTGACGAGTGTATTCTATGATACCTCCTTCTAATTGAAAAACATTTTTAAATCCTTTGTGTTTATAGTAGGCAGATGCTTTTTCACAACGAATTCCACCTGTACAATACATTAAAAGATTTTTATCTTCTTTATGGTCTTTTAAGTCTTCTTCAATAATATCTAAAGAATCTCTAAAAGTATCAACATCAGGTGTTACAGCTCCTTCAAAATGACCAATTTCACTTTCATAATGATTACGCATATCTACACAAACGGTGTTAGGGTTTGCTAACATATCATTAAATTCTTTAGCGCTTAAATGAACACCTTTATTAGTAACATCAAATGTATTATCATTTAATCCGTCAGCAACAATCTTATTACGGACTTTAACTTTTAATTTTAAAAATGATTTATTGTCTTGTTCCACAGCTACGTTTAAACGTATATCTTTTAGAAAAGAAATGGCATCTAATTGATTTTTTAATTCAATCATTCTGTCAGAAGAAACAGAAATTTGAGCATTAATACCTTCGTTAGATACATAGGTTCTTCCTAGTACATCTAATTCATTCCATTCTAGGAATAATTTATCTCTAAATAATTGTGGGTTTTCTATCTTATGATATTGATAGAATGAAATAGTTAAACGGTCTTTTCCCGCTTCGTCAATTAGTGCAGCGCGTTCTATCGCACTTAACTTGTTGTACAGTTGCATGCTATACTTTTTAGTTAAACAAAATATATTGTGATTTTTTATAAAATCATGGCAAAGATACTGCTTTTTTGAACTTTGTTGTTTAAAATATGGCTTTTTGATCTTAATTTGATAATAATTAAACGTGGCTATAAAAAAACCTAAATTTAATATACAACTAATAGTTATTTTTTAAACCTTTGTAACTATTATATAAACAGTTATAACACACTATAAAATTAAAAAACAATGAGAGTAGCAGTTGTTGGAGCTACCGGAATGGTAGGTAATGTAATGTTACAAGTATTAGCAGAACGAAACTTTCCAGTAACAGAGTTGATTCCTGTTGCGTCTGAACGTTCAGTAGGTAAATTATTACCTTACAATGGAAAAGAGTATTCAGTAGTAAATTTAGCTACAGCTGTAGAAATGAAGCCAGATGTTGCTTTATTTTCAGCTGGGGGAGAAACCTCTTTAGAGTGGGCTCCAAAATTTGCTGAAGTTGGAACGACGGTTATCGATAATTCATCAGCATGGAGAATGGATCCGACTAAGAAATTAGTGGTGCCTGAAATTAATGGTGATGTATTAACGAAAGAAGATAAAATTATAGCAAACCCAAACTGTTCTACAATTCAATTGGTAATGGCATTAGGCCCATTGCATAAAGAGTATAGAATGAAGCGTGTTGTAATTTCAACGTATCAATCAGTTTCAGGAACAGGAGTAAAAGCTGTTCAGCAATTAGATAATGAAGAAGCTGGAGTTGAAGGAGAAATGGCTTATCCACACCCAATAGGAAGAAACGCTTTACCTCATTGTGATATTTTTTTAGAAAACGGATATACTAAAGAAGAGATGAAGTTGGTAAAGGAACCAAAAAAGATTTTACGTGATGATTCTTTTTCTATTACTGCTACAGCGGTTAGAATTCCTACAGCTGGGGGGCATTCAGAATCTGTAAATATTCAATTTGAAAATGATTTTGATTTGACTAAAGTACGTGAGATTTTGGCAGGAACTGAAGGAGTTATAGTTCAAGATAATGTAAAAGAAAATGTGTATCCAATGCCTATTAACGCTCATAATAAAGATGAAGTTTTTGTAGGTAGAATTAGAAGAGATGAATCTCAATCAAATACATTAAATATGTGGATAGTTTCTGATAATTTACGTAAAGGAGCTGCTACTAATACAATTCAAATAGCTGAGTATTTGGTTAAAAACAGCATATTAAAAAATAAAGTTTTGGCGTAAACTTTTATTTTTAACAAAAATGAAAACCTTAGGCATTAGCTTAGGGTTTTTTATTTGATGTATTTTTGTTTTATGGATAAAAAAGAAATTATAAATAGTACAATAACTTTTGTAAAAGAAACGCTTAAAGGAGCAGAAGGAGGACATGATTTTTTTCATGTTGAAAGGGTTTATAAAAATGCTTTACTAATTGCTGAAAAAGAAGATGTAGATGAATTTGTAGTAGCTTTAGGTGCTTTATTACATGATATAGCTGATAGTAAATTTCATGATGGAGATGAGACAGTAGGACCGAAAAAAGCACGATTCTTTTTAGAAACTAAAAAGGTTAATGATGATGTTATAGTACATGTAGAAAATATAATTACCAATATTTCATATAAAGGAGGTAATTTTAAGCAACAATTTAAATCTGCTGAACTTGATGTTATTCAAGATGCTGATCGGTTAGATGCAATAGGTGCTATAGGAATTGCTCGTTGTTTTAATTATGGAGGGTTTAAGAATAGAGAGATTTATAATCCTAGTATACTTCCTAATTTATCTATGACTAAAGAAGAGTATAAGAAGTCTAAAGCACCAACAATAAATCATTTTTATGAAAAGCTTTTATTGTTAAAAGATAAAATGAATACTAATACGGGAAGAAAAATAGCTCAAGAAAGGCATGATTTTATGGAAGTGTTTTTGAAACAGTTTTTTATTGAATGGGCATAAGTATTATTTATATCCAATGTAAATTATATGTTAATAAAAAATAAATTTTATGTTAATTGTGTGTTTTAAAAAAATAGTGTATGTTTGAAACATCGATCCCCGATAAAATTTTTTTCCCTTAAGTTAAGAAACAGCATTTAGATTTTTTTCAGATGCTGTTTTTTTTATATAGTAAATACTCATTAGCCTAAATATGCTGTTTATTTAAAGAATATCTCTAGTACTACATATTTTATTGCAGCTATTATTGCTGCAATAATAAAAACGTAAAGTTGATTTTTATTGTGTAATTGATTTTTGAACATTATCGAAAAATATTTTGTAAAACGATTAAAACAAAACTTACAGTTACCAATATTATTTTTGTTATTACTACTATCATAATTTTTTTATTTATTGAATAATCCCTTTTTTAATAATTACAGTTTTTGAGTTTTTACCATTTATGAAGTCGAATTCTAATAAATCAACTTGATTAAAGTTGTCAATTTTATTATTTAATATTTGTTGAATTCTTTCAACTTCTTTTTTTAAAGATGAAAACTCACAATCAATTAATTCATATTCTCCTTTCTCAGTACTTAAACCGTTTTTTCCATATTGAATACCAGTAGCATATAGAACTTGGTTAATTTCTTTACAATTACAATTTTCTTTTAATGCCTTAAGTATGCTTTTAGATTTATCAATTGAATGTAATGAAGAACTAACAGTGTAACCAAATAAACCTCCTAGTATTAAAAATATAAAAAGTATAAATATTGTTTTTGGTGTTTTTTTCATCATTATTAGAATTAATCTTGTGTTTAATTTCTTGTACAAAGATTTGATTTAAAAATATGTATTACAAGTTAATGAAGCCTGTTTTTAGAAAAATAGGGAACACAATATGGTTGTAATTAATTGTTTGTCAGTATATTGAGTTCTTTTTATGAAGGTGTTTTTTAAGAAGGTAACTAAACCCTAATTTTATAAATTTAGGGTGAAAACTCATAGTTTTTGTTTTTATAAAGTATTATTTTATGAAATGGAATTCAGTTTTTTAATATAAACTGAAGGAAGTAATCCTGTTCTTCTTTTGAAATATTTAGTAAAAGAATCTGTACTTTTATATCCAATTTCTTCTGAGATAGATTGAATAGAATAAGCTCTAAATTGTTTGTTTTCTTTTAACTTTAATACAGCATGATTAATTCTTAAATCATTAATGTATGTGTTGAAATTTTTTTGATAATGCGCGTTTATTACTTTAGATAAATATGAAGTATTAGTTTTTATTTTTTTAGCTACATTATATGAATTACAATCCTGTTTCAAAAAATAATTGTGTTCTTCTAGTTTTTTTAAGCCAGATAAAATTTCTTGATAAGTTTCAGGGTTTATATCTAAAGTATTTTTTTCTTCTATTGTTTTATCTTTAGTGTCAATAATCTTTTGCTGTTCTTCTAACTGTTGTATTTTATTTATTAGCTCATTAAAAGAAGCTGAGTCCTTTTTGTTTTTTTTAGAAGTTTTAAATAAAAATAAGAGTAATAAGGCAATTATTAATGCACCGCTTATTGCTAAATAAGAAATGTTTTTTTGTTGAACTTTTTTTTCTGATGCTAAATTTTCTATTTCTTTATTATGGAAAGAGGTAAGAATCTCCCTTCTTTCTTTGTCTAAAATAGATTGATTTAGCACATACTTTTCGTAGTAGTTATTTGATTTTTCTATATTCCCAGAAAGCTTGTATATTTTGGCTAAGGCTTTGTAATCTTCAACCAAATTAAACTCTTTAGTTTTGGTTTTCATTATATCAATACCTTTATGCATAATAGCAATTGCTGAGTCGTATTGAGAAACCTTAGTGTATGCTTCAGATAAATCTTTGTAATAGTAGGTAATGCCTGAATTTATATCATATTCATCAGATATTTTCTTTAGTTTTAAAAACTGAGTAAGAGCTTCATTGTGCTTTTTTTCTTCTAAAAGTATACGCCCAATTTGCGATTGAAAGTTAATGCGAACCAGACCATTGATGGTATCTAAGCCTTTTTCAATACCCTTTTTTATAGAAAGCTTTGCAGAATCTAATTGGTTTAGTTTTAGATAAGTATTACTAATAGATATTAAAGTTAAAGAAGAATTAAATCGTTTGTTAGCAGTATCTATTTTAGTTGTTTCGTTCAGAAATTTGTACCCTCTTTTATATTCTTTTAAAGCATCTTTGTAGTTGTTAGCTTTAAATTTTACTCCCCCAATAAGTATTGGTATGACGGCTTTGTAAAATTCTAAATTTTCTTTTTCTGCAATACTTTCACTTTTATAAAAATAATCTAAAGCTAATGTAGTGTTTCCTATTGCAGAATAATTATTTCCTAATTGTGCTAAAACTTCTATTGGAGCTATTTTAGCTTTATTTAGTAAGTCTTTTTCTTTAAAGTTTAAGTTGTTATTTTTTAAAAGAGCAAGTTCTTTTTTAAAGAAAACAATAGAAGAATGGTTTTCACTTATAAACTGACTTCTCCTTCCAATGGTGTGTAAAAATTGTATTATTCTAAAAGTATCTTTGTTTTTTTCTGCTAAAAACAGCATTTTTTTCATAAAAGAAATACTCTTCCTTATTTCAGTACTGTTTTGTAAAGAATCTGAAAGTTGTATAAGTTCTTTTTTATAAATGCTATCTTTAAATTCCTGTGCAGAAATTGTAACTGCACAGAAAAATAAAAAATATAATATTATTACCTTTAGGTACTTCATAAATTAAGCTCCTGGGAAATTAGGTTTTCTTTTTTCTAAAAAAGCAGTTGTTCCTTCTTTAAAATCTTCAGTACCAAAACAATTTCCAAATTCAGATATTTCTGATTCAAATCCATTAATTCCATCTTTAAAATTATCATTAACAGCTTTGATAGCTGCACTAATTGCTACTGATGAGTTTCTCATAATTTTACTAGCTAATTTTTCAGCTAGAGGAAGTAATTCTTCTGTGGTTGTTATGTGGTTTACAAGGCCACAATCTTTAGCTTCATTAGCATCAATCATTCCTGCTGTCATAATTAACTCCATAGCTTTACCTTTTCCAACTAACTGTGGTAAACGCTGTGTACCTCCATATCCTGGAATTACGCCTAAAGAAACTTCAGGAAGTCCCATTTTAGCATTGTCAGAAGCAATTCTGAAATGGCATGACATAGCTAATTCTAACCCACCACCTAGGGCAAAACCATTTACAGCAGCTATAACTGGAGTTGATAAGTTTTCAACAAAATCAAATAACATTTCTTGCCCTTTTTTTGCTAAACTCCCTCCTTCTTCAACTGAAAAATGAGCAAACTCAGAAATATCAGCACCAGCAACAAAAGCTTTTTCTCCACTACCAGTAATTATGATAACTTTAGTAGATGAATCGTCTTCTAATGTTTCAAAAGCGTCATGAAGTTCTTCAATTGTCTTTTTGTTTAAAGCATTTAATTTTTTAGGACGATTAATAGTTATAGTTGCTAGTCCGTTACTTTGTTCAATTAAAATATTTTCAAAATTCATGTTATAGTAAGTTATATTATATAAAGCTTCTTTATTAGTTATCCATTAAGTTTTTGGTAAAATCACAGTAAAAACTGTTCCTATACCTTCAGTTGATGAAAAACTAATAGAGCCATCGTAAGTTTCAATAATTTTTTTAATCATAGGTAATCCTAGTCCCATCCCACTTGTTTTGGTAGTGAATTTTGGTTCAAAAATAAGATCTTTATTTTTTTCTATAATACCTTTACCGTTGTCTGAAACAGTGATTTTTACATTGTTGTTTTCTGATGCTACTTTTACTTCAATTTTAGGAGGTGTACCATCCTTTTTCATGGCTTGAGTAGCATTTTTAACTAAATTAGTTACAATACGTATTAATTGTGTTTTATCTAAGTTAGCCATTAAGTTTGATTCTTCAGCGATATAAATAATGTAGTTTTCGGTGAAAATATCTAATGCATGTTTTACAACATCAATAACATCTAATTTTTCTCGACGTTGTGTAGGCATTTTTGCAAAGTCAGAAAAAGCAGAAGCAATAGAGCTCATAACATCTATTTGTTGAATAAGTGTTTGACTGTATTCTGTAAGTTTTTCCTTTATATTTGGTGCCTCAGGATTGAATTTTCTTTCAAAACTTTGAACAGATAAGCGCATTGGAGTTAATGGGTTTTTAATTTCATGAGCAACCTGTTTTGCCATTTCTTTCCAGGCTTGTTCACGTTCACTTTGTGCTAACTTTACTGCACTTTCTTCTAATTGATCAATCATATTGTTGTATGATTCAACAAGTGAATTTATTTCTGAACTAGCAGCTTCTAAAGTGATTTTTTCGTTACGTTTATTTAAACGAGTTTCTTTAATTTTTTGTGATATAGTTTGAATAGATCTAGTAATGTAACTTGAAAGAAAATAAGCTAATATTATGGCTAAAATAAACATGAATAAATACACGAATAAAAGCCTTGACATAAACTCACGCAATTCCTTTTTTTGATCTTCGTTATCTTGTGCAATTTGTAATTGAAGAATACCAATCCGTTTATATCTTGAATCGTTTATGTATGTATAAGATGATTGATAAGTTACTTCTTTTTCTTTTTTCCCCGGAGGTACAACCCTGTGTTCAGAATTTAAAGCAAGTTGCATTAATATCTCTTTTGAAAGGGCTATTTCTTTAGCTTTGTCAAAACTATATGGAATGGATGACTTTAATAGTTTTCCACTCATATCATACATTGAAATAGTAAGTTTGTGTATTGTTGCTATTTCATAAATTTTATTTTGAAAAATTTTTGAAAGATTATTTGTAGTAACTCCGTATGTGGTTGTATTTAGTTCTATTTCAATATTTTGTTTGGTTGCTTCTTCTTTTCTTCCAAAACGTTGAGTGTTGTATTCTTTTGTTTGCTCGTCATATTGTAAAATAGTAACAGAAACAATTAATATTGATGCCAATAATATTAATAATATCATTGATAAAAATATTCGAATACGTAGTGATATGTTATTTAGAATTATCAATTTTTAAGAGCTATTTTTTTAGATTTCATATATAATATATCATCAGAATCACCGTCATTATCCCAATCGTAAATAACTTTTCCATCAAACCCTTCAGAGGTCTGTGTAATATGATACCAAGCTTTTACTTGTTTTCCTAAATAAGGATATTCAACATACAAACTATCATTTCTAGTTTTCCATATACCGCCAGTTTCACCAGTTTTTTTACCATCAGCAAGTTTAAACCATGCGGTAAAAGTTCCATCTTTTTTATAATTAGATTGAGCTTTACCAGAATTAGGTTTACTAAAATCATCTTCAAATACACTAGTGCTATCTGTTTTATTAACAGTTGGCATTTCAATTTTAATATATGAAGTTTCCCAATTACCAATCATATAAGTTGATAAAGATTTTTTTTTCTCTTTGCACGCTAAAGCTAATAGCATTATCATGATAAAGGAAATGACTATTTTAATTTTTTTCATTATGCTTTAATTTTTTCTTCTTTTGTATGTAAAAGGCGCGTTAGTTTAATGGATAAATCTAATAAAATTATTTTAGCATTTCCATTACGCTCAATATGATATTGAGCATCACTTACTTCTTTTTCTATGGTTAAGATATTTCCACTATGAATGAAAGGTGAAAATTTAGACAAATCAAAACTAGGAGAGGTAGTTTCTAAGAAAACTAAATCAGGAGTACCATAGTTTAATAACAGTGCTTGTCTGAAAAATTGTAAGCAGTATTGTAAAAATTGTTTCTGGGTTTCTCTACCAGATCCTGCAATTGCTTCTGACCAACCAATTAAATCTTGTATTACAGCTGCATTTCCTTTAGCTCTAAAGGCACTACGAATCCAAGTAATAAACCATTCTTCGAAGATGGTATCGTTTGAGTTATTGTGTAATAAATGAACAGCCTTGTTATAGTTTCCTTCAGATTGATGTGCTAATTTTAAAGCTTCATTCTCTTGAATACCTTCTCTTTGAATTAAACTTTTTACAAGATCAGCATTCCCTAAAATAGGAAAATGTAAAGCTTGACATCTTGATTTTATAGTGTTAATTATTTGGCCTTCATCTTCTGTTACTAACAGAAAAATAGTTTTATTTGGAGGTTCTTCAATTAACTTTAATAACTTATTTGATGCAGCAATATTCATTTTTTCTGCCATCCAAATTATCATTACTTTAAAACCTCCTTCATATGATTTTAATTGTAATTTTTTTACAACATCTTCAGCCTCATCAACACCGATTTGACCTTGCTTATTTTCTACACCAATATGTTGTAACCAATTAAATAAACTTCCATAAGGTTGTTCTTTAATAAAAGACCTCCATTCTTCTAAAAATAAATTACTTACTGGGTGCCTTTTTACAGAGTCAGTTGTAGTTACTGGAAAAGCAAAATGTAAGTCAGGGTGTTGAAGTTTATTACATTTTATTGTACACGCTTCTTTATTTTCAGAAAAACTACATAGTAAATGTTGTGCATAGGCAATAGCCATTGGCAGGGTGCCACAGCCTTCTTTGCCTATAAATAATTGAGCATGTGGTATTCTTCCATTTTTAGCAGATTTTTTTAAATGATTTTTTATGTGCTCTTGTCCAATAATTTCCTCGAAAGTCATATTACAAATATACTATTTCACCAATAGTGAACAATAAGTATTTTGTAAATAGAATTAATACGATCAATAAGTAGTTTAGAATCGTTCTATTTAGTATATTTGCAAGCTAACACAAACTTTTTTTGAGCACAATAGCATCGTTAAAAATCGGGGAAAAAGGCATTATATCTGAAAGCTGTTTAGATAGAATACCTTTAAAATTATTAGAAATGGGGTGTTTGCCTGGAACTGAGGTTGAATTATTACAAATTGCCCCGTTTAAAGACCCTATGTATATATGTGTTAATGGTAGTCATTTAGCGATACGTAAAGAAACCGCTTGTCAAATAGTAGTAACTAAAATTTAAGGATGAGCAATAAGATTAAAGTATCATTAATTGGAAATCCAAATACAGGAAAAACATCTTTATTTAATCAACTAACCGGGTTAAATCAAAAAGTAGGAAATTATCCTGGAGTAACAGTTGATAAAAAACAAGGAACGTGTAAGTTACCAGAAGGTAAAACAGCAGTTATAACTGATTTGCCAGGTACTTATAGTATAAATCCGACTTCAATAGATGAAAGTATTGTACTTAAAACATTAATGAGTACAAATGAAGAAGATATTCCTGATGTAATTGTTGTTGTTGCTGATGTAGAAAACTTAAAAAGAAATTTACTGCTTTTTTCCCAAATTCAAGACTTAGAAATTCCAACTGTATTGGCAATAAACATGGCCGATCAAATGGAAAAGAAAGGGATTTTAATTGATATTAAAGCTTTAGAAAAAGAATTACAAACAAAAGTAGTGTTGATTTCTGCTAGAAATAAGAAAGGAATCGATGTGCTTAAGAAAGAAATAATTAGTTCAAGTAAGTCAACTTATTCTTCAAACTTTGCTCAAATTTATTCTAAAATTGACATAGAATATTTTGAAAATTTTAAAAGAATAAGCAATCGTTTTTCGGTGTATGAATTATGGTTAATGCTTACAAAAAATCAAACTTCACTTTTAACGGCTGAAGAAAAAAAGGAGTTGCTTTTTTTAAAGAATGATATTTCAAAAGAAAAAAAATATCAGCATAAAGAAACTATCTATCGTTACCAACTAATAAATGAAGTTTTAAAAAAAACATACAGCGTAGATAAATCAAAAGCTAAGGATTTAAGAAGTAAATTAGATGCCATTTTTACCCATAAAATCTTTGGGTACATTATTTTCTTTGGACTCCTATTATTAATATTTCAATCGATTTTTGATTGGGCTTCTACTCCAATGGATTTTATTGATGGTTTATTTGCTGATATCACTGATAAGGCAAAAGATATATTTCCGAAAGGAAAACTTACTGATTTGTTAACCGAAGGAATTATTCCCGGAATAGGTGGCGTAGTTATATTTATACCACAAATTGCTATTTTATTTTTGTTTATAGCTGTTTTAGAAGAAACAGGATACATGAGTAGGGTAGTGTTTTTAATGGATAAAATAATGCGTCGTTTTGGAATGAGCGGAAAGAGTGTTATTCCATTAATATCAGGAACAGCATGTGCTATACCAGCTATTATGGCTACTCGAACTATATCAAGTTGGAAAGAACGATTAATAACCATTTTAGTAACTCCTTTTACTACTTGCTCAGCTAGATTACCAGTATACGCTATTTTAATTGCTTTGGTAATTCCTGATACTAAAGTTTTTGGTTTTTTAAGCTTACAAGGGTTAACCTTATTAAGTTTATATTTTTTAGGTTTTGCAGCTGCTATTATAGCAGCATACATACTGCATAAAAGTTTAAAAATAAAAAGTAATACATTTTTTGTTGTTGAAATGCCTAACTATAAATTACCCTCTTTAAAAAATGTTTTTTTAGATGTTTTGGAGAAAACAAAGGCGTTTGTTTTTGGAGCAGGAAAAATAATCTTAGCTATTTCAATTGTTTTATGGTTTTTAGCATCACACGGTCCATCTTCTTATGAAAATGTTGAGAAAGTGATTACTGAAAAGAATGTAGAGATGAAGCTTTCAGATAAAGAGCTACATCAAAAAATAGCTTCAGCAAAATTAGAGAGTTCTTATATAGGTATTATGGGTAAAACTATTGAGCCAATAGTAAAACCTCTAGGGTATGACTGGAAAATAGGTATTGGTTTAATCGCTTCTTTTGCTGCACGAGAAGTGTTTATTGGTACGTTGGCTACTATTTATAGTGTAGAAAATAATGATGAAGATATTACAACTATTAAGCAAAAAATGGAATCTGAATTAAATCCAGACACAGGTAAAAAAAGGTTTGATTTTGCTACAGGTATGTCTTTACTTTTATTTTATGCGTTTGCTATGCAATGTATGGCTACACTGGCTATTGTTAAACGTGAAACAAAAAGTTGGAAATGGCCTATAATACAATTGGTTGGTATGGGAGTTTTAGCTTATGTAGTAGCATTAATATCTTATCAAACTTTAAGCTAATGCAAGAAATTATAACATATAGTATTGTTGTTTTAGCAGTTGTTTTTCTAGTTAGAAAATTCTTTTTTAAAACTAAAAAAGATACTAATTGTAACAAAGGGTGTAACTGTGGATAGTTTTAATATTCTTAACTTTTGAATACTCATAAAATAGCAACTCTTTGATTTTAAGTGTAAAAATATTTTTTTAAATGTTAAAAACATGTAGTTTTGCACTTGAAAGGATAAAAAAATTGCTAATTAAACACACTATATTTTATGAGAAGAGTATTCTTAAGTGCCGTTATGGTACTTGTATGTGCATGGGGGTATGCGCAAGATTTACCTAAAGTTGTGCCACCATCACCAAATATCGCAGCTTTAAATAAGTATTTAGATGCACCTGTTTCACATGCAACAGGAATTCCTAGCATTAATGTTCCTATTTATGCCATAAATAATGGAGATATATCATTACCTGTTAACTTATCATACCATGCAGGAGGTGTTAAAGTTGAAGAAATAGCATCATGGGTAGGATTAGGCTGGAGTTTAAATTCAGGAGGAGTCATATCACGAATGTCAAAAGGACTTCCTGACGATCATCCAAAAGGCTATATGTATGCTGATAAGAAGGTGCAAGAGTTAAGAAATTTAAAAGGAGTTTCTTGGATGTCTTTTTATAATGAACTTGTTATGGCTAATAATTTAGCAAAAGATTATCAACCAGATATTTTTAGTTTTAATTTTGGAAATTATTCGGGAAAGTTTTTTTATAATCAAACAACCAATGAATTTGTTCAAACTCCATATTCTAATATTGATGTAAAGTATCAAAAAGGAAGTGATGGAAAAACAATTATACGCTGGATATTTACCACCCCAAATGGAGTTAAGTATTATTTTGGAAAATCAAAAAATAACACAAGAGAAGGAATTGATAAGAATAATGGAAATCATACATTTAGCTATGACGGGCAAAATACTTCATCATTACCATCAAGTGGAGTAGCAATGCCAACACATATAACGGCATGGTACTTAATGGATATTGTTTCTGTTAAAGGGAAAGAAATAAACCTTACCTATAAAAAGACGTTAGGAATTAACACTTTAAATAGAACAGGAGAAACATATATCCCAAGTCATCAATGTGGTTCAAAACCAACTAGATATAATATTTCATTTTCTCAAAGTTTATTAGATCAAACTATAATAAGTAAAATAGAATTTGATACAGGTAAGATAGAATTTATAGAAGATACAGTAGGAAGGTTAGATTTAACGGGATCAACCAAGTTAAAAGAGGTGAAATTATATGATTCAAATAATAGCTTAATAAAAACTACTCGATTGCATTACGATTACACTATTTCACCTGTAGAAACTGGTAAATGGGTAAATGTAGGAAATGCAACACAAAGAAGGTACAGACTTCGTTTAACCTCAGTGGAAGAACAAGGTAAAGATGGAAGTAAAAAACCTCCATATCAATTTATATATAATACTACACTTTTGCCTAGTAGACTTTCGAATGCTCAAGATTATTGGGGTTATTATAATGGAATTGAGGATAACTACGGATTAATTCCTGAGATAAGATTCAAAAAAAACATCTATGTCGGTAATGCTAATAGAACAACAGATCCTATAAAATCTCAAGCAGGAATATTAACAAAAGTGATTTATCCTACAGGAGGAAGTGCAAGTTATTTTTATGAAAATAATACAGCATCAATAGTTATTAGTAAAATAGATAAACACTATAATTTAAGAAACAGGTTAGTAAATAAAAGCGTTTCTTTTATAAAATCTCCAGTAAATATTGATAATTCAGGGCAGAATACCTATGCTAAAAATTTTACAATAACAAATGGCCTAGGAAGGGCAAGTATAACAACATCAGTAACCGGATGTAGTAATCCAACTATTCTATCTGATTTAGGATGTGATTACATGTTAACAATAAAAGGAATTACAGATCCTACTTTTGAAATGACTATTTCTTCTCCTTCGTTTAAAACAGAGCTTCCGTCAGGAGTATATAAATTAGTAGCATTAGAAACTGGAGGAGGAGGGTCTTCAGGAGGGTTAGTAGGTTCAGGTAGTACTAGTAATTCTTCTACTTTTTCATTAACAATAAATTGGGGAGAAGATCCACATCCAGAATATTTAACAGTAGGAGGATTGAGAGTCAGTAAAACTGTTTTAACAGATATTAATGGAAAAACAATAGAAAAAAGGTATAATTATAATCAGTTTAACCAAAATATAACAAGCGGTTATGCTATATCTTCTCCGTCTTTTTTAGTAAATATTGTAGATAGCTCATGTTCTCCTATTTCTGAAGTGACCAAAATAGCCTCGTATAGTCAATTCTCTATGAGTTTAATCAAAGGAAACATACTGGGGTATTCTAACGTAACAGAATTAAATGTTGATAACTCAAAAACTGAGTATTCTTTTAATTCACCTGGTGCTTTCCCTCACTATCAAGCTACAAATGAAGAGATTCTTCCAGATTTATATACCGGCTGGCTTAGAGGGAATTTAATAAAAAAAGAAGATTTTTCAATTGAAGGAAGTAATTATCAAAAGAGAAGAACATTAGTTAATCAATATGATAGAGTCACTACAAACAAGTTTTCTAATGTAGGTATTGCTATGTTACCTTGGATTAGTAACCTGAATGAAACTTTCAGTTTTGGTTTTTACAGTTCTATCAGTGAGTGGTATCGTTTAAAAAACACCGTTACGACGGATTATTTTTCAACAGGAAACATTACTACTACTCAAAACTATGTTTACAATAATAACCCGTTGTTAGCATCAGAAACGAATAGCACCAACAGCCAAGGTGTTTTATTAAAAACAAAAACGTATTACCCAGATGATATAGTTAACGTGAGTTCTTTAGGACATGATAATTTAACTACTACAGAAAAATCTGCCATTGATCAGTTAAAAAAGGGAGCGCAACATCGAATATCTGAAACTGTTCAAGTTGAAACCTATAAAAATAATGTTTTACAATCTACACAACGTACCAATTATAAAAACTTTAATGGGTTATACTTACCACAAATAGTACAGTCATCAAAAGTTAATTTAGCCTTGGAAGACCGCGTAGTATTTCATCAATATGATACCAAAGGAAATCCAGTAGAGGTTAGTAAAAAAGACGGTACTAAGATTTACTATGTATGGGGCTATAATCAAACACAGCCTATAGCAAAAATAGAAGCTTACGAGGGTGTTATTAGTTCAGCACAACAAACAGCTATTAATAATGCGGTGACTGCATCTAACGCAGATACTAATGTAGCTACAGAAAATGCATTACGAACTAGTTTAGCAACTTTGCGTGCAAGTTTTACAAATATACAAACCCAAGTAACTACGTTTACTTATAACCCTTTAATAGGAGTTACTAGTGTAACAGACCCAAGAGGCCGAACTATGTATTATGAGTATGATAATTTTAACCGTTTAAAACTGGTTAAAGATGCAGAGGGAAATATATTAAAAGAGAATACATATCATTATAAAAACTAAGAAGCTATGAAAAAGTTATTATATATCATATTGTTTCTACCTATGCTATTAGTAGGTCAAACACAAACAGAGAATTACGTAACCAGTAAAACATATAAAAAAGCAACGACAAGCCCTATAGTAGGGAATGACAAAGACAAGGTAAGTACCAGTATTCAATATTTTGACGGTTTAGGTCGTGCAAAACAAAGTATTGTATTATCAGGAGGAGGTATTTTAGCAAATGCTAATGAAATGCCTATTGATTGGACTTTAAATAATACTGCAACTGATTTTTATAATCGTAATGGAAGTAGTGCCGAAAATACAATAGTAAATGGAACAACCCCTTTTGGAACTACTGATTTATTGTGGGAATGTAAACCTGATTCTGGAGGACAAGCAAGTGGTGGTTGGAATACTGACTATTTTGAAATTGACAGAACTAAGAGTTACCGTTATACAGTTTGGGTAAAGAAAACCAACACTTCTAATAATGTAGGGACAACTTATCATGGGATACAAAATGTAAATAATTTAAATGGTACAGCCAATACCAATCCATATTTTTGGGCTGGAAGTTTACCACAATTAAGCACATGGTATTTACTAGTAGGAATGGTTCATCCAGCAGATTATACAGGTGTAGATACAGGAGTTAGTGGACTGTATGACGTTAATGGAAACAAAGTAGCTAATGGAGTAGAATATAAATGGAGTCCAAGTCATACAACGACTCGTTTACGTAATTATTTGTACTATACCTCAAGTACTACTACTCGTCAATACTTTTGGAGTCCATTATTTGAACAAGTAGATGGAGGAAACTTAACTATTCCAGAACTAGCAAAGAGTAATAGTGCTATTAGTTCAGTAGCTCCACCAAAAGATATTGTTACTCACTATGAGTACGATGCTTTAGGGCGCCAAACAAAAGAGTACTTACCGTATGCAACCACGGGTACAAATGGAAATATAGTTACAGGAAATGTAGCTAATGCAACCAACGCTTTTTATCAAACAAAACATACTGCTGATTTTGCAGGAGTATCTTTACCAGATGTAAATGCATATTCAGAAAAGGTACTAGAGAACTCTCCTTTAAACCGAGTATACGAACAAGCAGCACCTGGAAAGGACTGGAAAAAAGGAAATACCTATTCTTCAAAAGGATATACCAACAATAGTCATAGTATAAAGTTTGAATATGATGTTAATACAGCATCAGAAGTAATTAACTATTATGTAACTACTAGTTTTGCAAATAACACTTTTACGCCTACTTTACAAAGAAGTACAGCTAATAGCGGATATTTTACAGTTGGGCAGTTAAGTAAAACAATTACTAAAGATGAAAACTGGATGCCAGCTGATGGTGTAAATCATACAACAGAAGAGTTTAAAAATAAACAAGAACAGGTAGTATTAAAACGTACCTATAATGTAGGTCAAAAACACGATACCTATTATGTATATGATAACTTTGGAAACTTAACCTATGTATTACCTCCAAAAGTAGAAGGTACTGTTAATAATATTACTACTATAAGAAGTAAGTTAAACGATTTAGGATACCAATACAAATACGACCATAGAAATCGACTAGTAGAAAAGAAAATACCAGGAAAAGGATGGGAGTATATTGTGTATAATAAACAAGATATGCCTGTGATGACTCTTGATGCCAATCAACGTAAAGAAAATACGGGATTATCTTATGATAATTGGTTGTATACAAAATATGATGATCTGGGGAGGGTTCTGTATACTGGTTTAGGGGATAATTGGCAAACTCGAATAGCTATGCAAGGATATGCAAGTAGTTCAGCCTATTCAGATACTGAAAAACGTACCTCTTCATACTTTACATTTGCAGGAACTAAAATATATTATACTAAAAACGGACTACCTACAAATAATTTAAATGGTTTACATTCTATCAACTACTACGATACTTATATAGATTTACCAACCGGATTAAGTACAGCGGTAACTACAAGTTACGGAATAGTATCAACAACCAATACAAAAGGATTAGCTACGGTAAATAAAACACGAGTATTAGGAACTAATAATTGGATTACTACAGTAACCTATTATGATGCTAAAGCGAGACCTATTTATGTATATTCTAAAAACGATTACCTGCAAACTACAGATATTGTAGAAAGTAAATTAGATGATTTTACAGGAAAAGTAGTAGAAACGAAAACGACTCATAAAAAAACAGGAAAAGCTGATATTGTAACTATTGATAGATTTGAGTATGATCATATGGACAGACTTATAAGTCAAACTCAAAAAATCAACAATCAAGTTTCTACTAGGCTCGTAAAAAATAATTACGATGAATTAGGGCAATTAGAAGCTAAGTTAGTAGGTAACGGGACCAAAACTGGGTATAAAGATGTAACTAGCGGAGTTTCTATTACAAATGACGTGATTACCAAAACAGCAGGTGCAGGTTCAGGGTGGAATGTAGGTTTGGCAACCTTAGGAAGTTTTACAGCAGATGGATATACTGAGTTTATTGCTGAGAGTGAGCACAATCCAACTATGGTTGGGCTATCAAAAACAAATACCAATACGCATTATAATACAATCGACTATGCTGTGTATCTTTATTGGTCTAAAAGATTATTAGTTTATGAAAAGGGAGTTCATAAAGGAGAGTATGGAACCTTTCAAAAAGGAGATGTACTTAGGGTAGAACGTATAGGAAGTGAGGTGCATTATAAAAAGAATGGAAAGACTTTTTATATCTCACAAACACCTTCTAGCGGAACCTTATTAGGAGATGTTTCTATGTATTATAATAATTCAAAAATCAAAGACTTTAAGATTGTAGATAATAGCAAAGGTTTACAAAAGGTAGATTATGCATACAATGTACGTGGTTGGTTAAAAAATATTAACCAAGATGGTGTAAATGACAATGATTTATTTAACTTTAGCCTAAAGTATAATGATGCATCTGACGTGAACAAACGTTTATTTAATGGAAATATCGCACAAACTAACTGGAACTCACTAAGTGTAAATACTAGTGGTAACCCAGTAAGTAATCAGTATACCTACACTTATGATGCACTAAACAGAATCACAGGCGCAATCGACAATACAGGGCGATATAACCTCCAAAATGTTACCTATGATAAAATGGGAAATATTTTAACCTTA
>NZ_CAZELG010000013.1:0-2187 GCF_964512825.1 Tenacibaculum halocynthiae
TGAAGTAGGACGTTCTTAATAAAAAAATTGTTGGAGAAGTTGGTGGAGATAAGGCAACCGTGCTGAAAAAAATCGCGTAAGCTTGTAACCTTTTGGACTGAAACACAAAGGGTATAATACGGTAATTAATCATGGTATTGGAAATCCTACTGCACAGAAGTGGGGTTACAACGGAAAAGAATATCAAGATGATAATGTTGGAGGAAATAACTTAAATTGGCATGACTTTGGGGCGAGAAATTATGATGTTGCTTTAGGGAGATGGATGAATATTGATAATTTATCAGAAAAATTTCATCCAATATCACCTTATGTTTATACACTGAATAATCCAGTAATATATTCTGACCCAGACGGAAATGATGTTATCTTAAGAATAACAGGAGAAAGTTTAAAAGGGTATCAAAAATTTGCTTCTACTAAAGCTGGAGAAGCTTTTTTAAGACAGTTTGTTAAGGCAGGAGATAAAATTCCGGGAACAAACATAACAGTTAAAGAATCTGGTAAATATGCAAACGAAACTTTAACCTATCAGTTAGGAAAGGTTAGAAAAGGGAATACGGAAACTTTTTTAAAGAATAAAAACGGAAGCGATAAAAGTTTAAATAGAATTTATAGCTCAAGAAGTTTAAAAAATTGGTCTGGAAATTATTATTTAAATGTCAATTTAGAAGATTCAGATACTATGAAAGCTGATGAATATGCGGTTATAATTGGACACGAATCTTTTGTACACGTAGATCCAAATACAAAGGATATTGATAAAATTAGAGATAAAGCTAAAAGTGGGAAATATAAAAGTGTTTTAGATTACATCACAGATATTACATCTTTAGGAGATGAAAAAAAGGCTGATAGAGACCATATAAAGTTATCAAAAGGAGATATTAAATTATTTTTCCAAATGATTAAAGAATTAGATAAAAAAGAAAAGACCAATAAATACAGAAAAATGTATGAGAAAAATAAAAAAGATAACGAATAGTTCACTATTAATATTGACACTCTGTTTTTTTATTTCTTGTAAACAAGAAGGGTTACAAGAGAAAATTACTTATGATAAAGATGGTGAGTTAGAAGAAATATCATATACTAAATCAGGTAAAAATAACGGTATGAGCGTTAGTTTTCATTCCAATGGAGCTGTAAGTTCAATTTCATATTTTAAAGATGATAAACCTACATTGATTTATAATGGTTTTTATGAGGGAGGGCAACTTTTAATGAAAGGTAAATTAAAAAATGATTTACAAGAAGACTTATGGACATGGTATTATAGTAATGGAGAATTAATGAAGAAAGGACATTTTAAAAATGGTATACGAGTTGGTATGTGGTATCATTATTCCAAAGAAGGTAAGCTAGTTGAAGAAGAAGATTGTAAAGATGGTGTAGAAGATTAATTTTTATTTAATAATTATAAAACGAACCACAGCGAAAGTTGTGGTTTTTTTATGCAATAGATTTAAGTTTTACTCCTGATGGTGCTAGTACGTCAGAGTGATGCTACTGCTAGTTTTTATAACTAGTAGCGGTTATGAGTAAGCAAATAGAGATTAAATTTTAAAATAATAAAGATAAAGCCACAGCAGAGATGTTGTGGTTTTGTTGTTTTTAGGAGTAAGCTTTTTTGGCTTTGGTATCTCTTATAACCGTATCAATTAGCTTAAACAACATAATTTGTGTGTCGTTATCTAAGTTTTGAATGTCTTGTAATCTTTGTACAGTTTTTTTGTCAAAAGAAGCATTAACCCCTGCTCGTCCTAGTATGTCCGAGTGATGCTACTGCTAGTTTTTATAACTAGTAGCGGGTATGAGTAAGAAATACAATAAAGATAAAGCCATGTTATAAGATTTTATAGCGTGGTTTTTTGTTTTTTTAAGAGTAAGCTTTTTTAGCTTTGGTGTCTCTGATAATTAAGTCTATAAAATGAAATATACGCTCACGTTCTTCTTCTGGTAAATTTTCAACATCTTCTAAACGTTGTAACATTTTTTTATCAAAGCTTGCATTTAAACCTACTCCAACTAAATAGTCAATAGAAACCTCAAAAGCATCTGCTCCTGCTGGCGCTAGAATGTCAGAGTAAGGCTCCCGCATTCTATGGATAAAAACAAATAAAAAGCAATAAATTTTAGGCAGCAAAATTATGAGTATTAACATAAGGTTGCTGTCTTTTTATTACT
>NZ_CAZELG010000014.1:0-2515 GCF_964512825.1 Tenacibaculum halocynthiae
AAAGGACGTTCTTAAAAAAATCTTGTTTTTGGGTGTATGCGTAAAAAAAAGGTATCGGAATAAAAAAAAGTGTGTTAGTTACAGGTACGATGCACTGAATAGAATCACAGGCGCAGTAAGCGATGCAGGTGGAAATTACAACGTATCAGGTATTACGTACGACAAAAACGGAAATATCCTAAACCTTATAAGAAAAGGGCATATCAACGCAGGAGCAACCAGCTTTGGTACAATGGATAATTTGCACTACTATTATGATAGTGGTAATAAACTAAAATCAGTTGTAGATAATGGTAATGACAACTATGGATTTAAAGACAAATCAAACAAGTTAGATTACACCTATGATGTAAATGGTAACATGATTTCTGATAAAAATAAAGATATAGGAAGTATAACATATAATCATTTAAATTTACCAACAGAAATTACATTTAGCAATGGTTCAGGAGGTACAATTAACTATGTGTATGATGCTTCTGGAGTAAAACTATCTAAAGTTGTAAGTGATTTCAACCAAACAAAAGTTACACAATACGCAGGAAATTATATATATTCAGGAGTATCAAGTAATGGATTACCTGGAGGAAATAATGGTTTTAGTTGGTCTTTAGAATTCTTTAATCACTCAGAAGGATATATAAAACCTGTCATTGCGAGCGGTAGCACAGTAATCTCATCATTTGACTACGTTTACCAATACAAAGACCACTTAGGGAATATTAGATTAACATATACTGATACTAACAAAGATGGTGTAATTACTGCGAGTAGTGAGATCATAGAGGAATCTAATTATTATCCATTTGGACTTAAACATAAAGGATACAATAATAACGTATCATCCCTTGGAAATAGCACCGCGCAGAAGTTTAAATACAATGGGACTGAATTAGAAGAGTCTTTAGGGTTGAACTTGTATGAAATGCCTTTAAGGAGGTATGACCCTGCTATTGCGAGATGGAATTCTATCGACCCAGTAGTACATCACTCAATGAGTACTTATACAGCTTTCGACAATAATCCAGTTTTTTGGGCTGACCCAAGTGGTGCTGATGCAGTGCAAAATGAAAATGGCTGGACTTTTACAGGAGAAGATGCTAAAAATGTTTTTATAGCATTGCGAGATAGTAGTGGTAATTCGGGGAATAGTGATAGCAGTAACCAAAGTGATAATTGTCCTGATTGTAAAACCTTTTTAGATTACTATAATTATTACAAACGAATTTTTACTAGTGAAGGATTTAAAAAAGATTTAAAAGATACAGGTACAGGTATTGCAAAAGGTCTTATCCAAAGTTCCTTTGACATAACGAGAAACACTAACCTTAAAGTAACAGAGGTAACAGAAGGACAAAGATTCGGTTATTTTGCTGGGATTATCTTATTTGCTCTATTAGAGCCAGGGGCAGGTGGTGAGGCCAAAATGGCTTCTAAAATATGGAAAGTAGGTCCCTATAATAAAATCAGAGGAATTGAAAAAGGGTTAGATGCTCATCATGTTGGTCAAAAAGCTTTGATGAAAAGATTTATTCCTGACTATAATTATAAAACAGCACCTTCTATTCTTGTTCCAAGGATTGGTCATACTAGAAGAAGTAGTTTAGGAATTGTATCAAGGAACACTAGGGGGTTATCTAATGCAAGAGAAGTATTAGCAAGAGATATATTTGAACTTAGAAGAGTTTATGGACGCATAGGGCTTCCTAATAGTTCTTTAGAAGAGTTAATTAAACTCAATAAATCAATGTATCCAAACGCATTTTTAAAATAGAAAAATATGGCGAATAGAGAAATTATAGATAATTATTATAATAAAGCTGTTGAGAATTTAAATGAAAATATTATTTCAAATTATAAACATTGGAATAAGTATGTTGAAAATCTCTCAGAAAAGCAGAAAGCAACATACCTTATTTCTATATTTCATGATCAAGTTTTCAATGGTGGGTTTCATCAATACTTCTTAAACCCTTATGGATGTTTTAGCTACCAAACTCTTTCATGTTTAAAAAAAATAAAAGCTAAAACTACTGCTAATCTACTTTTAGAAGTTTTATCTGTGGTTAACTATCTAAATTTAGATGTTCAAGATTTTAGTAGGAATATATTTAATAGAGAATTGAACCGAATAACAAATTTTGATGATCTTATATGTGATTCTTTAGATGGGCTAGATGACAAATATTACAACTCTAAAGAAGATTTAGTAAAACTATTAGCTAATTATTTAACCTCTGATGGTGCTAGTATGTCCGAGTGAGGCTACTGCTAGTTTTCATAACTAGTAGCGGGTATGAGTAAGAAATAGAAATTAAATTTAAAAATAGGTAGAGCCACGTTATAAGTTATTTATAGCGTGGTTTTTTATTTATAAGCTTTTTGAGTTTTATCATCACGTAAACACATATCAATAAAGTCAAAAATATACTTTTTCTTCTCTTCCGATAAATTAGAAATATCTTCAATACGCTGTAAAACTTCTTTATCCTTTACCAAAACAGAAGTGTCGCCA
>NZ_CAZELG010000015.1:0-3618 GCF_964512825.1 Tenacibaculum halocynthiae
ATTATGTTCTTATTCAGGCTTAACTCCAATAATTCGACAAAGTGGAAGTAGTGTAAAAGGACGAGCAAGAATTAGTAAAATAGGAAATGTAAAACTTCGAAATCTATTATTCATGTGTAGTTTTAATGCTTGTAAATATAATAAGAGTTGTAGAGAGCTTTATCAACGAATAGTTTCCAAAGGAAAGAGTAAGAAACTTGCCTTAATAGCCGTTTGTAATAAGCTATTAAAACAAGCCTTTGCTATCGCGAAATCAGGATTAATATACGATGAAACTTATAGAAGTACTTTGATAAAAAATTAAACAAAAATTAGTTGCTTTTTACCACAGTTCTTTGTTGTAGCCAGTTATCTTGTGTTTATTATTTCTGAAATTTCGTTGCTAAATTCACAGGATTTGTCTTTCACCCAATAAATTTTGTTCTTTCCTTTTATTCTAAATATATATTCAATTTGAGATGAACAGTAGTTTTCATCGTTTTTATCTATCTTTTTAATGTTATTTACAAATCTCTTTAGATTTTCCTTTACATTTTTCTTTTTTGAGTAAATCCATTCATCTTCAGGTTCGTCTTCATACCTTACTCCGTTGATTTTTTTTCTTAAAGTGATTTCATTGTTTTCGTTACGAATAAATTCGATTAAGTTTTCTGAACCTCCAAAGCATCCGAAATTTTTATAAATAACTTGTAAAGTGTCATTTTTAGTCAGTTTGTCAATATTTAAGTGCTTAATATCTTTTTCTTTATAATACTCTTGAAGTTTATTCGGAAATCTTAATTCAATATTTTTTTTAAAATTCAGTTTTTCTGAAATAGTATCTTTTAAGTCGGATATGAATTTCAAATTATATTCACCAAGACTTAAACTGTCATAAATAATACTAACATTTATATCGTCGTCGTGAAAAAATAATTTGGAATCAATTTTTTGATTTGATTTCTCAATTCTCAAATTTGTCCAAATTCCAGAATCAGGTTTAATAACTTTAATAAAATTTCCTTTAGGTGAATATTTAACAGCACTACTGCTTTCTCCAATAAAATCCTGACCTTTTATGCTGTCGTTTGGAATGGAAATTACGTTGATATTTTCGTCCGATAATTTTTTACAAGATTGAAAAGGAAATAACAAACATAAAATACTTATAAATTTCAGAATATTATTTTTTATGTTCATAAATATCTCATTTCTCTAATTGGCTACAACGTCTCGTATAAGCGTCAGTTACGGGTTAAATTAGCGATTATTTTCGGTTTAGCAGAGACTTAGGCAATTCCGAGTGGATTCGGACGTAGTTGAATCCGCCGTAATTGCGGTTATACATTGTTACCCAACGTTTTTTATTCGGTTTCTATATTTCCATTTGAATTTCAATCGACTCCAAAATAAATTCCATTCGTATCTCATTCCACCCAATTCCCAATTCACGTCATACTTTTCGGTTTTATTATTCACGTATGGTGGAATTCCAATTTTCATATGCAACATCGGGTTGTTATTCTTTACGGTTTCATAAAATTCCGATTCGAGCGATGATTTCGGATAGTATTGAATTTCAATTATTGTATTTTCCTTTTGGCTCTTATATATGTACAAATTCATATCGTACAGGTTTTCATAAATATCTTTTAATTCCGCTGTTATTTGTTCTAACGATTTAGTTTTCTTCTTATCGTTTGTTTTTTTGCGTTCAATTCTTTTTTCAAAAAAATTCCGTTCGTTATTTACTATTTCCGAAATAATGTAACTCGTACTGTCTGAAATTTTATTCCAACAAGAGTTTCTTGCCATTTCTAATAGAGTAGAAGTGGCTTCTTTTAAATTTTGTTCGAGGTTATTTTTAGTGACGGTTTTTTTCAAATGTTGGGTAACGTGTTTGTGTATGATTTCGTTGCGTGTTTCAGCAACTAATTTAGCAAATACAAACCGAATAGAAAATCCGTGAGGATTTTCGTAAGTAGGCGAGTACTAGCAATGAATTATACACGTTGTTACCACACGTATTTTAATTCAGTTCTATTAGTTTTTTTGTTAAATAATACTTTTAATATTTTTTCGTCTAAAGGCATATATAAAAATTCCATTTTCGTTTCTATAACTTCATATTCAAATCCGTCTTTAGCTACTCCATCTTGAATTTCGCAGAGCAATTCCTCACAATTTTTCAAAGAATCACAGTTTTTGCGAATTTTAGATATTGCAATGGAATAAATATTCGGACTCATTGCGCTTCTACAAATTTCGTTTATGTGGTTTTCAATATTGTCTTTTTCAAGTAATATTCCTGTTTGGCCTAATGTTCCTAGATACATATCATTTTCGTTCTTTTCAGAAATCTCAAATATTATATCTCTACTCAATTTACCTTTATTTTCTTTGCGTACATTAAATCCACCACAACAAGGATTGTATTCAAATGAAAATTTACTAGCTTCTGCTATATTACAGATTATTATATCATATTTTGAATTTGAGCTATTACGAAAGAGGATTGTGTCAATTTTTTTTTCGTTAGGAATAACTTTGATTGGCTTAGAACCGAAAAACAGTTTTTCTCCGTTTATAATCCATTCCATTTCCAAAGCCTTTTCATAAACTCTTTCATTATTTCCAGTTCTCTTTTTTAGGCTTACAGTATCAGCTATAAATTCAGCTGTTTGACTAAATAATGAGTTTGTAAATAGTAGAATGAATGTTATTAGCAGGCTTTTTTTCATATGTGTGGTAACGGTCTCGTATAACCGAGAGTTATGGGTTAATATACTTTAATTTTCGGTTTAACACTGACGTTAGTAATTCCGAGTGGATTCGGACGTAGTCGAATCCGCCGTAATTGCGGTTATACATTGTTGTGCGTAGGTTTTTTTCATTCCGATGCAGCTAATTTTATTTCACTCGGTTTTTCCGGAAATCCGATTAATTTCTTTTCAACTATAAACATTTTCGTTTCTCCATCAGTTAATTTAATCGTATCTATCTTTCTTTCGTATTTGCCAAAATAAAGTCCAGTTGTCGATCCATTGGGCTGGTTTGTAATATCCGAAATAGAGAAATAGTCAGTTTTCTTTGATAGACTTATTTCATAGTTTTTCTCTCCGATAACAAAGTCAAATTGTTCTGATATTCGGTCGTGATAATCCATAAACCATAAGTTCCATATCCCGAAAAATATTAAAGGACATACAATTGAATTTATAAAAAAGAGATTTGATAGTTTACTTTTAAATAAGTAGAAAAGAATTCCAATTATAATATTCAATACGAATAGAAAAGGTAAAATAATTACTATTCCAATTGAAACACTTGGGTCGGGTTCCATTTGATAAGTCCAAAATCCTAAAAGTATAACTTCAAGGATTAAAATTCCAATTCCGTATTTAATTATCTTTTTAGATTTCATTGGTCTACTTACGCACAACGGTCTTGTGTATGGTTAGTTGCGTGGTTAAGCAACTAAATTAGTAAACAAATACGGACTAGAGAAAATTCCGAAGGAATTTTCCAAATAAGCACTTGCCAAAGCAATTAATTATACAAGTCTTAAGTTTACAAAGTAGTAAATTTAAGTACTAAACCAGAAAGCACAAAAGAGAGGATTAAGGTTATTATACATGC
>NZ_CAZELG010000016.1:0-74466 GCF_964512825.1 Tenacibaculum halocynthiae
ATTCGTTCCTGTGGTAGTGGTCGTTACACTTCCTGCTCCTTGACAGCGTGTGCTAGTCCCTGGACTAAAAGCTGCGATCGTCACCGTTGGAGTTACTGTTAAAGTAACTTCACTAGAAGTAACACTTTGGCAAACATTTGTTGTACTTGTTGCTATTAATCTATATTTATTTGTAGAAGCACTTATAAGTGGATTCGTTAATGTTAATGCTGCTGTCGTTGCATTACTATATATACCTCCATTACTAACTGTATTCCAAGCTCCAATTCCTCCTACTTGCTCTTCCCATTTATATATTAACCCAGTAGTTGTTCCGGTACTACCACTGTAATCTGGATTAGTCCCTGGCGCAGTTCCTGTAAATGTAGTTGTATTCAATGAAGAAACTACGGCTGTAAACGTAACATTACTCCCTAAACATATAGTACTACTTGTGGGCTCAGTATCAATTTGTATTTTTGTTGCTATTACTTCATTTCCAGTTGTACCTTGCCCCTGATCTCCTCCTATATCAGCTGTACCTCCTGAATTGACTAAATTTGGAACACCATTCCCATCTATACCTCCTTGGCTTGCTATATTTATTCTTCCATTACCATCTAATTGGCTTGCTAAAACATTCTCATTTGCCTCAATAGCATCATAACAATTATCATTATCACTATCTAAATCTAAATGATTCGGTATACCGTCATTATCAGTATCTAAAAAGCCTCCACAAATTAAACCTAAGTTAATAGGAGATTTAGTATTTCCAGATTTCAAGTCAAACTTCAAAGAAGTTGTAGTTGTCTTTATTTCCCATACTTCAGAAGCAACAGCTACACCTAAAGCATCGAAATTCAAGACCCCTCCTGAATTAGAATTTACTGTTAAATCATTATTAGGATCAGACACAGTATAAGTACCTGTAGATGTCAATTCCCATGTATCTCCAGCATCAAAATTCCCTGTAATACCTGTTTCATGCTTTATAGAAACAGTTACAGGAGAAGAAAAAGTAAAAGTAGCAGTTCCTCCTTGCGTCATTAAAATATCCCCATTAGCATTTCCTTCATCCACCGTACCAGTTGTAGCAATTGTTACATTTATTATTTTTTGAGTTTCTTCATCATAATAACTTCCAGTAGTTAATGTAGAACCAATACCTGTTAAATTCATAGGTGAGCCTGCACATCCTAATGATTCATCAGTATCTAAAATACCATCATTGTCATCATCTAAATCTACTCTATCCGCTTCCCCATCACTATCAGCATCATTACCTGAACCATTAATTGTAATTATTAAGTTAGCTGTATCTGTAGAAACTCCATCAGAAATTTCATAAACAAAAGTATCTGTTAGAGTTTGACCAACAAGTAAAGCAGCCACAGCTGGATTTGTTGTATCAACAATATACTCATAACTACCATCTGCATTGACAATAATTGTTCCATATGTACCAGCATAAGAAGTTCCTAAATTTGCAGCACTTACATTCCCTAATGTTGTACCTATTTTTAAAACCAACACTGAACTAGCTCCTTGCCAATAAATATCAGAAACTCCTGCTATCTGGCTACCTTGATCTGCATCGGTAGCATTGGGGCCATAATTATAACTTAACTTAAGCTGGTTAATTGGTTCTTCAAAAAACACATTTACATTACCAGTTGCATCACCAGGAACAGCACTTCCTATACCATAAAACGTATTATTTCCTGCATCAACAACACCCCCTGTAGTTACATATTTATATGTAGAATTTAAACCATTTAGGTTCCCTTCAATTTTCATTTGATCTTGCCATAAACTTCCTTGTGAGAAATCAATATCTGCTAATAAAAAACCAAGGTTATAAACTGGTTGGTCAAAATTAATAGTCAAAACAGTATCATCTGTAGGGTTAGTAGTTCCATCAATATTATATAACAGATATCCTGTATGCCCACCATTTGTTGTATAATCTACAGTTTGATTAAACGATGTTCCAAAACCACCTGGATCTGAAGTTATAAATGAAACTCCTACTCCTCCTACAGTTTTAGATTTTCCATGAACGGTTTCCCCACTAGTAAAGTTACTTTCCCATACTAAAGTTGTCAATCCTCTGTCAACAGCATCGGCTCCTCCTGTTCCTACATCTGTAATTACATTCCCTGTAGCACTAGCATCTACAAATGCCGTTAATGAATTTGTATTATCAAAAGCACTTGGAGCTTCATCTACCCCATTAATTGTAACTGTTAAATAACCATAATCTTTAATACCTATTGTATCTTCAATGGTATATGATATAATATCATGTAATGTTTCACCATTTCTTAATCCAGTTACAGATGCACTCGTTTCATCTACATCATATACGTAACTACCATTTGACTGTATAGTTATAGTACCGTATAATGTGGTATATGCATTACCAACTTTAGCAGGATACACATCAACCTCCGAAACAGAGATAGCTGTAGCCCCAGAATCATTGGTTCCATCTGTTAACACGTTTCCTGTTATAGTTGTAGTTGAATTAGCAGCAACAGAATTAACATCATCAACAGCTACAGGTGCAGTTGTAAAAACTCTTATTGTTGTAGTTGCATTTGCTGTAGCTCCATTAGTATCTGTGATAACTACATTCATTGTACGGATACCATCTGTATAAGGGCTTTTTAAATCACCGTAATATAATGTTGCCAAAAATGTTTGAAAATCAGCATTTGATATCGGATTTCCTGAAGTTTCTGTTATACTAAAAGTTGTGCTTGTTGTTTGAGTTACTCGAATTGTTGAACCTCCTATTGGATAATCAAACGGACCAGAAACTGGTGTTTGAAACCATAATAAATCAAACCCAGGTCTATTAATTGCTAGTAGTTCTCCATTAGGAGTATCAACTATGCCTGTAAAACTAATTATTGCACTTGCAATTCCTGCATCTGATGTTACTTGTGGACTAACCGATACTGGATATATATTTGAAGTTGTGGGTTGAACTTGAAATTCATAATTATTTCCTGAAGTTATTCCATTTAAGTCTAACGTAGGTGAAGCCATCATAGAGAACATAAAAGATGGAGCCATTTTACTAGTACTAATTCTATTCTTTAACACATCAAATTCAGCATCTCTAAGAACTAAAAAAGAGGTATTATCTTCAGAATTTTTAGCTGGCTTTAAATTTAATATTTTTCCTTCTTGTGAAAAAACACATTGAAAGGTAATAAGCATGCTAAATAGTATATTTAAACATGTGGCTTTTGTACTGCCATAGTAGTAACTTCTCTTCATAATCTGGGGGACTAAAAAGTTTATTAATAGTTAGATTGCATATTGTAACTAGTGCTACAAAACGCTTTATGTTGCGTAGTAGAAAAACTATATTTTTATTTTTTCTAGTTAAGAAAAAATAAAAGTCAAAATAGTAGTAGTAGTAGTAGTACTTTTTACACATTAAAAATATACTATCTCATTTCTATAATTGTTTTACAAAAATTAACAATTTTAGAATACCTCTTCTTTTAAAAACTATAGACATAGTAGTGAATCTTTATAGTTTTTTTTACACAAAAAAATCAAATTGGGTGTTTTTATAACGTAGCTATTTTTTAGTTTAAAATAAATGCTTTAAACTAATTATAAAAAAATTGACTTTCCCCGTGCATTGATAAGATTTTATATATAAAACAAACTTTTAGTTCCATCAAAAATCTCTTATCACTTTAATATTATCTCTGCTAATATAATGATTTTAACATTTATTAACATAATTTTATTGAAAAAAAATAATTTTCACTAAAACCCTCTTTGCTTTTTTATTTCATCATAAGCTTTTTGAACTTTCTGAAATTTTTGCTTTCCTATTTTAATATGTTCTTCCCCTAAACCTATTAATTTATCTGGATGGTATTTTTTCACCATTTTTCTATAAGCCTTTTTAATTTCAGGTTCTGAGGCTGTTTTAGGTATTTCTAGAATTTTATATGAACTTTCAGATTCCGAAATAAACATCGCTTTAATAGAACTATAATCACGTTCATTAATATATAAGTAATACGCTATTTTTTTTACAGCTTCTTCTTCAGAAACATCAATACTACCATCAGCATTTGCTATTCCGAATAAGAAATGTAGTAATTGTAAGCGAGATGAATGCGACATATATTGTCTGATTTGTAAACAAACCTGTCTAGTAGAAATTTCTCTTTTTACAATTCCATTAAATAATTTAAATGCATGATTAGCCCTTGTTTTTCCATACAAATTAACAAAGTATTGCCTAACATAATCTAGTTCTCTCTGGTCTATTTTCCCATCAGATTTAATTACTATTGACGCTAATATTAATAAACTAATTTCAAAATCTCCAGATTGAACATATTGACTTTCTTCATTTTGATGCCCTTTGTACTCTTGTTCTTCTTCCTTTAAATCATCAACAGAAACTCCATCAATAAAACTACCAACTACAAAACCTATTATTGCTCCTATTGGACCTCCTAACGTAAATCCAGCTCCCGCACCTAACCATTTGGCAAATTTCCCCATGTAAATATTTTTAATCAAATATAAACACTCTTTGGTTAAACTTGAAACCTTTTTTATTCTTTAGAATTATAACTTTAGTAACTTTTTAAAAACTACACTCCTTTTTTTAAAATTTTGCTTCAATTGTATAAAAGAGGTATCTTTGTATAAAATTTTATTTATGTACCCAGAAGAATTAGTAAAACCTATGCGTGATGAATTAATCAACGCTGGTTTTGACGCTTTATATACTGCTGAAGATGTTGATAATGCTTTAGCAAAAGAAGGAACAACTTTAGTAATGGTAAATTCAGTTTGTGGTTGTGCAGCTGGTACTGCAAGACCTGGTGCTATTGCTTCTTTAGGAGCAGATAAAAGCCCAAATCATTTGACCACTGTTTTTGCAGGTGTTGAAAAAGAATCTACAGCTAAAGCAAGAGAACATATGATTCCTTTTCCTCCTTCATCTCCAGCTATTGCTTTATTTAAAGATGGTCAATTAGTTCATATATTAGAACGCCATCACATTGAAGGTAGATCAGCACAAGCTATAGCTCAAAATTTAGCTGCAGCTTATGATGAATTTTGTTAAATTTTAATTGAAAAATTATTTTAACAAAACAATAAAAAACAAAAACCACTCAAATGAGTGGTTTTTTTTATAATTTTACCTCTTACACACTACAAATCATGACAAAGAAATTTAAAATTGATGGTATAGATAAAATAATTATAAAAAGACTTGTTCAAGATGCTAGAACTCCAGTTTTAAGTATTGCTCGTGAGGTTGGAATTTCTGGCGCAGCTATTCATCAAAGATTAAGAAAATTAGAAGATTCAGATTTGATCGAGGGTTATAAAATGGTTTTAAACCCGAAAACACTAGGCTACACTACTACAGCTTTTGTTGGTGTCTTTTTAGATGCATCTAGTTTATATTCTTCTGCTATTAAAAGATTAAAAGAAATACCTGAAATTGTTGAAAGTCATTATACTACTGGAAACTATGCTGTTTTTATAAAAATAATGTGTAAAAACAATGAAGATTTAATGCATTTATTAAATAAAGATATTCAAACAATAAAAGGAGTTTCTAGAACAGAAACTTTTATATCATTAGACCAACAAATTAACCGACAAATTAAAATTTAATATTTAAAAAATGAACGATTTTGTTTTATATTTTGAAATGGGCTTATTCCATGTTTTAGACATAAAAGCCTATGACCACATTCTTTTTTTAATTGTTTTAGCTGTTGTATATCAATTTAAGCAATGGAAAAAAGTATTATGGTTAATTACTTTATTTACTGTTGGACACTCAATTACTTTAGCTCTTTCTGCATATGGTATTATAAATGTACGAGCTGATTTGGTTGAATTTTTAATCCCTTTAACAATATTCATTACAGGGTTAATGAATGTTTTAACTGCAAAAAAAGCTTCAATTGGGAAGGAGAATCAAAATTTATTTTTCGCATTATTTTTTGGATTAATTCATGGTCTTGGTTTTTCAAATTATTTTAAAATCATGATTGGAAAGTCTAGTGACAAACTGGTTCCTTTATTAGAATTTGCTCTAGGAGTTGAAGTTGCCCAAGTAATAATAGTTTTAGCAATACTATTAATAGGTTCTTTATCACAAAGTGTACTAGGTGTAAATCGCCGTGATTGGATACTTGTTGTTTCTTCTATAGTTATTGGTTTTGCTTTTCAAATGATGATTAATCGTGTTTTTTGGTAAAAATTAACAATACTAAATTATAATTCTAACTAAATTAGCTTTTTATCTAAATTTTTAGATCTTGAATAAAAAACAACGTAAATACGATATTGCTTACTTAAAGATGGCGCATGAATGGGGACAGTTATCTCATTGTAAAAGAAAAAAAGTAGGTGCTCTTATTGTTAAAGACCGAATGATTATTTCTGACGGTTATAATGGTACTCCTTCTGGTTTTGAAAATTATTGTGAAGATGATGAAGGATATACTAAATGGTATGTTTTACATGCTGAAGCCAATGCAATTTTAAAAGTTGCAGCTTCAACCCAATCATGTACTAATGCTACTTTATATATAACATTATCTCCTTGCCAACAGTGTAGTAAACTTATACACCAAGCTGGTATTAAACGTGTTGTTTATACCGATGCTTACAAAGATCGTTCAGGATTGGATTTTTTAGAAAAAGCAGGAGTAGAACTGACACATTTACCAAATGAATAAAAACAATTTACCTATATATTTTTCAATAGCTGTTGTTTTCGGTATTCTTATCGGAACATTTTTTAGTAAAGGAAACTCAAACATCATTGGAAAAAACTCATCTAATGAGCGTAAAATCAAAAGACTTATTGATTACATTCAAAGTGATTATGTTGATAATGTAAACACTGACAAACTATTAGATGGTGCCATTGCTGAAATGCTTGGGAAATTAGATCCGCACTCAGTGTATATTCCTAAAGAAAACCTCCAATTAGTAACCGAAAATATGCAAGGTAACTTTGTAGGTATTGGTGTTCAATTTAGAATGGATGAAGACACTATTACTGTAATTGAACCTATAAAAGGTGGTCCTAGTATAAAAAAAGGCATTAAAGCTGGTGATAGAATTTTATTAGCAGATAACGATACTTTATATGGTAAAAATTTGAAATCTGCTCAAATACTAAAAAAACTAAAAGGAAAACCAAATACCAATGTTGATTTACAAATTTACAGAAAAACAAATGACAGTACTTTTAATACTATCATTACACGCGGTAAAGTAAATATTAAGAGTGTTGATGTAGCTTACATGGTAAATGAAACCATTGGTTACATTAAATTAGATCGTTTTGCTCGTAATACCTATAAAGAGTTTAAAACTTCTTTAGAAAAATTATTAAAAGAAGGGATGACTAGTTTAGTTTTAGATTTACGTGGTAATGGTGGTGGATTTATTGACATAGCTAATAAGATTGTAGATGAATTTTTAGAAGATGACAAACTCATAGTTTACACTAAAAATAATAAAGGAGATATTAATAAATCTTTTGCTACTGAAAAAGGTGATTTTGAAAATGGAAACTTATATGTATTAATAGATGAAAATTCAGCCTCGGCTTCTGAAATTGTTGCAGGAGCTTTACAAGACAATGATAAAGGTATCATTATTGGTCGCAGATCATTTGGTAAAGGGTTGGTACAACAAGAAATGGATTTAGGAGACGGTTCAGCAGTTAGATTAACAACAGCCCGTTATTACACTCCTACAGGACGTTCAATACAGAAACCTTATAAGAAGGATAAAAAATCGACTGATTACAGAAGTGATATCCAAAACAGATATACCAATGGAGAATTATTTGACAAGGATAGTATAAAAACAGTTGATAGCTTACAATTTAAAACCCCAAAAGGTAAAATTGTTTATGGTGGAGGTGGTATTATTCCTGATATGTTTGTAGCTGTTGATACTACAGCTTATTTACCAACAATCTTTTTTAGACCTTTAAATAATTTTGCATTTGAATATGTTGATGGAAATCGTAAAAAATTATCAAAATTATCAATAGGCGATTTTATCAAAAACTTTAATAAGGATAAAAAAATATCTAATACTTTTTTAGCTAAGCTTAAAGATTATACAGTTTCAGAAAGAACAAAGAAACAATTAGAAAAAAATCTAAAAATA
Organism: Tenacibaculum halocynthiae; assembly: GCF_964512825.1. Lineage (NCBI taxonomy): Bacteria > Pseudomonadati > Bacteroidota > Flavobacteriia > Flavobacteriales > Flavobacteriaceae > Tenacibaculum > Tenacibaculum halocynthiae. The sequence goes on from NZ_CAZELG010000016.1 coordinate 8,188, forward strand.
TTAATTGCAAGAGACTTATATAATGATGAAGGTTTATATAAACTAAATCAGCAAAATGATAAAATGATTCAAAAAGTTTTAGAAATTGAAGCTAAAAAATAGTCATTAAAAACCACATAAAAACACTCTTTAAAAAAACTAACAATAGCTGGATTATTGTTAGTTTTTTTAGTTAAAAGACTAAAACTAGAATTTTTAGTTTTTAAATTTCACTCTTCCTTTTATTTTATATTATCGAAAATTTTTGAATGCATTTTCTAACTATATTACACACTCCTTTAATTAACAAGTTTTTATAGGATATTTACGCTTAAATTCTCACTTTTATAAAATGTTAAAAAAACAGCAAACTACGGGAAACCCCGTAGATTTACACTAGGGGTATTGGGTATTGTTTTTCATAAAAAAACGCTGTAAGTTTGAAAAAGCATTATTTGCTATAACAGACTAATAATCAATACAAAACACTTCTTTTAAACAATCAATTACTACTATATTTACACTAGTATTAACTTTAAAATAGTGTAAAATGAAAAACTTAAGAACAATTTTAGCAGTAGTATTTTGTATGGTAGTATTAACTAGTTGTACGGATAATTCTTTAGAGGAAATTGAGCAAAATGAAAGACAAAATAACATCCAACTCATTGAACCAGGAGATGATGGAGAATCGGACCCAGAAGAAGAAGAAACTGGTGAAGAAGGATAATATAAAAAGTATCATATTAGGCATAGTAGCATTTTGTATGGTTGCTATGTCTTTATTTCATGCTCCTTTTAAGAGATACTCTAAAAGTTTCTTAGAACATAAAAAGAATTATACTAAAATTATAAAAGAAAGAAGTTACCTGCAAGATTCTTTATTAAATGAACTAGGAGCTACTCTTTCAATAACCCAATATAAAAAAGCTAAAAAAGAATACTGGAAACTATCTCAAAATAAACTTAAGGCATACACTAAAAAGAAAAAAGAATTAATAACAGAACATTCTTTCAGAGGAAGAAGTAGTTTTCGGTTTTGGCTTTTTGCATTCGGATTGGTCATAGCCTTATTATTTTTTAGTTGCAAATCCTTGTATCACGATATTGTAAACGGTAGTACTTTTAAATTTCAATTTATTTCACTTACTGGTATAATTGTTTCTTTTTTTTGGTTAACACACCTACTATTTCTAACTCAACAAGATTTTAATACAAACAGTTATATAGCAATCTTATTAGTTGCAGGTGCACTTTCAAGTTGTTTCACCTACTTTTTAGTGAAAAACTACACCTATAAAGATGACTTAATTTTAAAGCAACTTTCATTAATTGATAGAATAAAAACTGTTCATTATCCTCGAGTAGCTTTGAAAGCACTTTACTCTGAAAGGAACGATAAGGCTATGCTTTCTGCTGACAGTGTTAAAGAAAACGCCAATGCATTTGATGATGATATAGTAACAACACTAAAAGGAGTTTAGTATGAGTATGAAGCAGCTGAGAAATATAATACGTAGAATCTTAAAAAAGAGGACTTACACTACAAAAGAACAACGTAGAAATATTAAAAAGAAAACTATTATTGAAATAGCTAAAAAAGTTATAGAAGAAGAAAACAAAACAGCAAAAATAAACGATAAGTTAGATAAAAAAATGAGCACGTTTTTAAACAAAAATAAATCTCACTTTTTATAAAAATCTATTACTCGTTTTTAAGTTTTTGTTCTAATAATTTTTCATAACTTTCTATTTTAGCATACATTTTTTTCAACTCTCTTTGTTGTTGAAAGTTAGATAATATTGTAACTACGGCATCAATTTTAGTTTCCTCTCTAAAACTATCAGAATTGATTAAAATATAATCTAAAATATTTTCATTCTTCACCCCTTTCAAATCAACCACATAATCATTCTCTAAATTTAACATCGAATCATTTCCTGTAATCAACCAATTAAAATTTAATTCAGGATAATTTGCAGAGATAACAACAAGCCATTTAGAATTTATTTCTGTTCTACTATTAATAGCTTCATTCAAAACACCATTACCAATGTTAATAGTATTTTCAAAATCACTAATAGTAATACCTTTAAATTCAATAAATTCTTTAACTCTGTTTATTATCATGATAAAATATGAAAGGTTTTAAATTGGGAATATGCAATATAGCGGATTGCACAGTAACAAATATAAGAAAATTAAGGCTAGCTATAGCAACAGCGTACTGTTATAATCTTAAAAAAAGGTATTTTCCCCTTTAAAATTTAAACACTCTTTTTATTAAAAATTGATAACAATTCATATCCTTTATTCTTTAAACTAATAGTACTCCTTCATTTAACTTCCATTTAAAAACAGTTTTTAATAAGTAAGTCAATGGCTTACAAAAAGTAAGTCGTTGACTTACCTTCAAATATATATTTTCAAGTACCTTTACTTTTATTTTTTTACATAGCATTATATTTCTTTTAATTTTAAACAAAATGATTAAAAAAAGCAAGATAAAAAACTATTAGAAAGTATAAAAAAAAGAATAACTTCTACTAACTAACATTTAAAATAAAAAGTAAGAACAGCTTGTTTAAAAACAGGCTGTTCTTACTAAAATAAACTATGAAAAACTACCTACTACTAATTGCACTATTTTTAAACAGCCTATGTTTTGGCCAAAACCAACATGGTATAAAAATACAAACTACTCAAAGTGAAAGAAATCAGCAGTGCCAATACTTTTCAAAAATGTTTAGGCAAAAACCTAAAGAAATAAAGTTTGGTATTAAAAGAGAAGGCACGAAACTATATTTTGAAATAAATAACAAAAAGTGGTTTACTCAGCTTTTTAAACAAACGGGGGATGGTATAGCTGTAGATATTGTACCAAAAACAAGATATGAATGTAATGAAGATGTAAAGCCACAACAAGTAAGAGGTCTTTTATTAAAACCTGTATATGCAAAACAGTTACGAAGAAGTTTAAAGCCCTATCAAAAAAGGTATAGAGTATATGTAGGACAAATACCCAAACCGCTTGCAAAAGATGAATTAGAATTTAATATTTTGTTTTTAGCAAATAGAACATTATGCGAATATTATTACATATACAACTTACAATCATACCCATGGGATTTACTAGATATGGGAGTATATTTAGACTCATTAGTGTACAAAACAAAAAGCATAACTACTCAAAAAGATAAATTTGTAAAAAAATATAAAACGCTAAAATTCACTATCCCTTTCAAAAAAAATAAAGCCACTTATTTACCTGAAGATATTAAACCTCTCTATGACTCTTTACAACTAACTGATTTTAACATTAAAAAAATTAATATTAGAGCTTATGCATCAGTTGAAGGAAGTTTAAAAAGAAATACTGAACTACAAAATCAACGTGCTAGTAGTATTGCAAAAGCACTACAATCATTTCAAAAACCTCATATCCAAACAGAAGTTAAAACCTCAGAAAATTGGGTAGAGTTTTTAAATGACATTGAAGAAACTGCTTATACTGATTTTACAGATCTATCAAAAAAAGAAATAAAAAAGAAATTAGTAGGTAAAGTAGCTACCGATTTAGAGCCTTATTTAAAAAATCATCGAAAAGCGGTACTTACTTTAGAACTCGATAAAATTGATAAATATAAAGACATGCCAATCACTAAATTGGTAACCCTTTTTAATGAAAACATTGTTAATAACGATATACAACAAGCAATAAACATTCAAAATACTATTATAGGAAAGTTAGCTGAAAGATATTCTCCAGAAGTTTTAACTAAAATGGAAATTCCTAGGCAAAAAAAATACATCACCCTACTTACCAAAAATAGTATGGTTAAGTATTTAAACAATATTAGTCAAACATTAATTGTAACACATGAATTAGAACAATTAGAAAAAATAGCCCCGAAAAACAAAAGAATAAAATACAATTTAGCTGTTTTAAAGTTTGTTATTTGGAGAAACAATGGAAAGTCATTCAATGAAAATAATTTTAAAAAGGAAATTTTCAACTTAAAAAAATATGGTATTAATCAAAAATTAATAGACCGAATGCTTGTAAACTTTCATATAGTAAAAGCAGAAAAAGAAATGAGGAAAAGAGACAATGCTAAAAAAGATGTTTCTGTAAAGTATATTTTAAACAACTATAAAAAATTTCCTTTTTCAAACTATGACTACTTAAGTTTAGCTCAATTTTTAACTCATTATGCCAATATAGATAGTGCTATTGAACTATTAGATAAAAAAGCTAGAAGTATTACCATAGATGAAGATTTACTATTTTATTATTTAAATTTAACGATCATAAATACAGCATATACTGAAACGACTGAATACAGAACTATCATGCTAAACGCCATTAACATGAATAAAGATCGTTTTTGTAAACTTTTTAATCCTTCACTAGAAGATGGTGTTACCTTTCAGTTGCTTGAAGACAAATACTTACGCAAAGCATACTGTGAAAGCTGTAATACAACTAAATAACTTTAAGTAAAACTTAACTTTAATCAACTATAATTTAAAACTCACCCAATGGTGAGTTTTTTTATTCTTTAATTTTTTTTCACCCTAAGTGTAACCTTTTTGTAAATTGATGGTTTTAAAGATAGAAACTAACCAAAACTAACACATTGAAAAACTTAACAGACGAAGAACTTATGTTACTAGTTGCCAATGGAGACCTAGAAAAGCTATCCATCATTTTTGATAGATATCATCTTCGCATCTATAATTTTTTCAAGAAAATGTTACGTGATAAAACGATTAGTGAAGATTTAACACAAGAAGTATTTATAAAAATATTAAAATATAAATCATCTTATAAAAGTGGAAATTTTGCATCTTGGATATTTACAATAGCAAGAAATATTTTTACAAGTCACTATCAAAAAAACAAAAAAGAAAGAGCCAATATTATTAATGATGATTTAATAAGCTCGAATGAAGAAATAGCTTCAGAAGGAAATAAAGAAGCAATTGAGCATTTACAAAAATCATTACAACAGTTGAGTGTTTCTGATAGAGAATTAATTGTAATGCATAGATATCAGGGAATAAATTACGAACAAATTGCTGAGATTTTAGGAAGTTCAGCAGGAGCTATAAAAGTCAAAACACATAGGGCTTTAAAGAAATTAAAAAACATGTATTTTCAAACTATAGAAGGTTGATAAAAAAACATATTATGAATTGTAACGACGTACAAAATCAACTTATTAATTATATAGATAATAAACTCTCAAATGAAGAGCATTTAAAAATAGAAACTCATATAAGAGTTTGTGATAATTGTACTAATGAATTAAAAAAATTAGAAGATATTCTTTTAATTATATCTAATGATGAAATAGAAAAACCTGGTGAAACATTAAAATTGAACTTTGAAAACTTTTTAGCTAAAGAAATCAAAGAGGCAAACACTAAAGTTATTTCATTAAAGTCTAAACCAGATTGGAAATCGTATATAAAAATTGCTGCAAGTATTTTAATAGTTTTAAGTGCTTTTTTAATTGGTAGGCAGTCTAATCAACAAAAAACATCAATTGCTAGTCAGCAAAAAACACAACAGAAACAACAGTTTTTTGCTTTATTAGATAACCAATCGGCTAGTAAACGAATTTTAGGAGTAACAAATTCAAAAAAGTTTTCGGAAAATAATATAGAAATAATTGAAGCCATAGTTAATAAGCTATTCTATGATAAAAATGTTAATGTGCGATTAGCTGCAGCAGAAGCACTTTCAAAATTTTCATCATTAGAACTTGTGAAAACAGCTTTAATTAAAGCATTGCAAACAGAAAAAGAAGCCATTATTCAAATTGAATTAATTCAAATTTTAGCTAAAATACAAGAAAAAAGAGCGCTCGAACCCATGAAAAAACTACTAGAAAACGAAGAAACACCAAATTATGTTAAACAAGAACTACAATACAACATACCAAGTTTATTGTAATTAAAATTATAAAACATCATGAAAAAAATAGTCCTATTATTATTATTTATTGGAAGCACTGCTTTTTCTCAAGGCAAAGAACACAAACATTCTTTACAAGGAGTAAAAAAAGTACATATTTTATCAAACACTACAATTAAAGTTATAGCAACGAATACAAATTCATTACTATTAAAAAATCACAGTAATCATTCTGACAATCAATGTGAAGAAGATAATGATCGTGAACACTCCAATAACAAACATCATCAAAAGAAAAAAGATAAAAGAAAAGGATTAACCGCTATTTACCCAGGAGGTAAAGACAACACTAATGGGTTTGGTTTTTCTATAACAAAAGAAGGAAGCACCTTAATTGTTAAAGATTTAAAATCTCGTTTCCAACGACATGGAATTCAGCTTGAGCTTCCTAAAAACATTAATCTTTTTGTAGATTCAGGTAACTTAGGAAGCATTCATATTGAAGGATTTTCTTCTGAAATTGAAGCTGACTCAAATGTTGGTGAAATTAGCATGAAAAATGTTACTGGACCTATTACTGCCCACTCTAGTACAGGAGCAATTAATATCGATTTTAGTAAAGTAAATCAATCATCTCCTATTAGTATAAGTTCATCTGTTGGTGAAATTGACATTGCTATTCCTGCTTCAACAAAAGCAGATTTAGAAATAAAAACTAACAAAACAGTGTATACCAACTTTGATATTAACATTCCTACAAAAGAAGGTTTAAAAAATGTAAGTGGTAGAAAAAGAATTGTAAGCACCATTAATAATGGTGGTGTGCAAATTAAATTAAGATCATCTATGGGAGACATCTATCTTAGAAAAAAATAGTCTCTTAAAAAACTAATTCACACGTAATTTAAAATCTAAAAAAATGAAAAGTTTATTCTTATTCATAGGATTACTATTGCCTTTTAGTAACCTAACCGCTCAAAAAAAAGTAGTAACAAAACAAAATTCTAACTCTATTGAAGAAGTGTATGTAAATACCAAATTTGCTAACACTATAGAAGTTCAAAATTGGAATAAAAATGAAATCTCAGTAGTTGCTAACGTTAATATAAACGACAATAAAGACAATGACTACTTTAAATTTGAAACCAAAAAAACGGGAGCTATTTATAATGTAAAATCTGATTTTGGCAACTTATTTAAAAAACATAAAAAAGGAGTTACTATAACTCACAGTGGTAAAGGTTGTAACAGTTACAATTTTTGTTCTAACCATAATAATATAGTTATTAATTATGTTATTTATGTACCTAAAAAAATGACTTTAAAAGTTAAAAGTATTTCAGGTGATGTAGCCGTTTCTTCATATCAAGGGAAATTAACGCTAGATTTAGTTAGCGGTAATATTGATATAAAAAAACACTCAGAAAACATGTATTTAAAAACTGTTAGTGGTGATATTGATGTTGCTGTAGCTGATGCTACTTTTGAAGCAAGAACATTAACTGGTACTGTGTACTCAGATTTAGATATTGACTTTAATCAAAAAAGCAAAAGATCATCTCGTAATAAAATTCAAGGAACCATAAAAAACGGTACTGCTTATTTAAAATTAAAAACCGTTAGTGGAGATATTCTGTTAAGAAAAATTTAAATAAGGCAACCTTATAAGTATATTTATAGTCTATAAAATAAACACAATATATAACTATGAAAAAACTATTTTTAGTACTTATTTTAACAGGCTTATTTATTTCTTGTAAAGAATCAAAAACATACAACAATCATCCAGTAATAAATGCATCAACTGTAAATACTAGCTTTAAAATTGCAGAAAACTGGTATAACGGAAGATGGTCTATTGCTCCACAAGTAAAGCATGATACTTTGAAAATACAATGCCTTTCCAATCCTGAAAAGTTCGTTTTCAAAACAGACATGGATAGCATTTCTTTTGATGTTTTTGAAGGGAAATCGTATGATTTTTATGTACACTTAAATGATTCTATATATGCACATACAATAATTAAAGGGACTTCTTTTTCGAGGGAAGAAATAAAACATAACATTACTTCTAAAAATGACAGTCTCTTTATTTTGTATGAAAACAACAAAGAAAATCAATATCTAACAAAACTTGCTTCAAAATACCCTATCCAAAACTTAATCGATCAAAAATCTAACGACACTGAAAAAATCGTGAAAATTTTAGATTGGACAAATGCTAGATGGAAACATAGCGGAAATAACTCACCAAGTAAATCAGACCCAATTACTATTTTAGATGAAGCTAAAGCTGGAGGTAGATTTCCTTGCTTTGCCTATGCAATTGTACTAAAAGCCCAATTAGAAAATGCAGGTTTTAAGGCTAGAACTATTTATTTAAAAACTAAAGATGTAGAAACAAGAAAATCTTCTCCCGGACATGTAGCTACTGAGGTTTTTATTAATGATATACAAAAATGGGCATTTGTAGATGGTCAGTTCAATGTTATGCCTACTTTAAATAATATTCCTTTAAATGCTGTTGAGTTTCAAAATGCATTAACTAATAACTATGAAAACCTAGAGCTAACTAGCTTAAAAGAAGTATCAAAAAGATCATATACTGAGTTTGTATATGATTATTTATACTATTTAGATACTAGCTTAGATCATCGAAACTTAATTGGAACTGACATTAATCAACAGAAAATAAATGATAAAACAACCCTAATGCTAGTACCAACTGAAGCTCCTAATCCAAGGAAAATTGATTTTTGGAGTTCTAAAATCAATTATTGTATCTATACAAACTCTTTAAAAGATTTTTACGCCAAACCACATTAAAATTATTTAGTTAAATTAGTATTCATAATTTAATTTTGAAATAAAATTAAAAAAAGTGTCCTTTTTTATTTTTGGAAAACGTCTTACTAATACAAAACTTTAAAACTTTAAATGATGAAAAAATTTATGATGCTTTTTGTTGGAACTGAATACACTGATCTTGGACTTTCTCCAGAAGAAATACAAAATCGCATGGAAAAATGGTTTGCATGGAGTGAGAAAATGGAAAAGGCTGGTATCTTACGTGGTGGAGAAGCTTTAACATCACAAATAAGACGTATTGTTGGACAAAATAGAACAGTTACAGATTTAACTTCAGCTGAAGTTAAAGAAATTGTAGGGGGTTATTATTTAGTTGAAGCTAGTGATTTTGATTCAGTACAAGAAATTGCGCAAGATTTCCCTGATTACGACTTAGGAAACACGGTAGAAATTCGTGAAATTATGGTATTTGACAGTTAATGGATTCTAAACTCATAGATCATCTTTTCCGCCATCATAGCGGGAAGATGGTTGCTGTTTTAACTCGAATTTTTGGATTATCTAATCTTGAAATTATAGAAGATGCTGTTCAAGATACTTTTTTAAAAACAAGTACAAGTTGGCGTAATCAGCAACCTGATAATCCTGAAGCATGGTTAACTCATGCTGCAAAAAATAGAGTTTTAGATTTATTTAGAAAATTAAAAGCTGAAAAGAAATATATCCCGGAAATTAAAAATGGTATTGAAGCTATTTCTATCAATGACCTTTTTTTAGATACTGAAATTGAGGATGCTCAATTACGAATGATTTTCACTGCTTGTCATCCAAGTTTAAATGCAAAAGATAGAATTTCATTTGCCTTAAAAACCATTTCTGGATTTAGTATAAAAGAAATAGCTTCTGCTTTATTGACTAAAGAAGAAACCATAAAAAAAAGATTATTAAGGGCTAAACAAAACATTCAGAAAACAAACTTACAATTCAAAATACCAACTGGAAATCAATTACCTATTAGAATTGAAAGTGTTTTAGAAATTTTATACCTCATCTTTAATGAAGGATTTCATTCTAATAAAAAAGAAATTTTAATCCAAAATGAATTGTGCGGTGAAGCTATGCGTTTATGTAAAATGTTATTAAAAAATAAGCACACAAATATTTCTGCTAGTTACGCATTGTTTGCTTTAATGTGTTTTCATGCCGCTCGCTTAGATGCAAAAATAAATACTGAAAACGAATTACTCGATTTAAAAACTCAAGATAGAAACAAATGGTCTTTTCCTTTAATACAATTAGGAAATGCAATGATGAATAAAGCTGTAGAAAACGATGAATTTTCTTGTTATCATTATGAAGCTGCTATAATAGCTGAACATATTAAAGCACCTAACTTTGAGCAAACAAATTGGAATAAAATATTACAATGGTATCAACACTTATATAAACTACAACCAACAACTTCACATTTATTAAGTATGGCTGTAGTGTGTTTACAAAGTAAAAACTATATTAAAGCTAATTACTATTTTGATAAAATTACTCCTCTTGATTTAGGGCAACGCTCTTATTTATATTTTGGAGCCAAAGCCGAGTTCTTTTATCAAACTGGAAAAATTAAAGAAGCTATAAAATATATTGATATTTCTTTAAAAAATGTAAATAATTCATTAGAAAAAAAATACCTACTAAAAAAGAGAAAAGTAATGTATAACCTTTAGTTTTTAGTTCTATCTTTCACTGAAATTACATTGACTAAAACTATAGTAAATGAATACCAACAATCACATAAATTATATAGAATTTACAGCTAGTAATCTTGAAAAGATAAAAACATTTTACACCAATACTTTTGAGTGGGTTTTTACCGATTATGGTCCTAACTATGTTGCTTTTTCAAATAGTGGTGTAGAAGGAGGGTTTGAAAAATCTGAAAAGAAAATAAAAAACGGGGTATTGGTCGTATTATATCATAAAGACTTAGAAAGCATTCAAAATTTAATTGTCAAATTTGAAGGAAAAATAACTAAAAATATTTTCTCATTTCCTGGTGGCAGAAGATTTCATTTTACTGATCCTTCTGGAAATGAGCTCGCTGTTTGGTCAGATAATTAAGATTTATTTTTAGTTCTTTTTTCATTATATACCTCAGCAATAGTTTTAGCGTCAGTACATGATTTTATCTGTATAAACTGATCTCCAGATTTTACAAAACCAGTTTCTAAAACTTTAAAATAAATTCCTGAATAATTCTGTTGCCAAAATTGCTTTACAATTTTCATATTATTAAAACGAACTCCAAGTTTCATACATGGCTCTCTTGGCTTAGTTACTTCTAATATTGCCTCCCCTACTTTATAAGTATCTCCTACATGAATCTTAGTTTCATCTAAATCGTCAATTGTTAAATTTTCACCAAACATTCCATGTTGCCATTCCAAATCTGGATAAAATTCTTTCCAATACTCATAATGTTTTTGAGAATACCCATATACAGCTTGATCTACTCCTCCATGGCTTTCTCTATTACAAATAGCATCTCCTTTTATTTCTTCAACATCTAAATAAATAGCTTTTTCAACAGGAAATTTAAAAATACCAGTAGTAATCGTTTTTCCTTTCCAATCTACTTCTTTACGTTCTCCTATGCTTGTAGCTATTATTTTCATGAAATAAGATATTTAATAAAACAAAGATAAGTTAATACGCATTTAGCGTATAGTTTATGTACTCATTTTTCAACGAATACACATCATTAACTATTTTCATTACCACCTTATACACTTCTATAGTATCAGTATTTCCTCTCAACCTTAGAAAGTAATCATTTTTCTCAACTTCAGTAAACTTTTCAAATAATTTTGATGATTTAAAATTACTTAAATTCTTACTGTTATCTAATTTATCTTTATGAAAAGACACTTCAATTACTATTGCTTTATCATCTGGAAAATCAAAATTCAAATCCCATAAATTAACATCTCTTTGCTTATATAGCTGCATTAACACTTGCCCATTTGATCTAAAAACATCTAATTGGAGGTTTTTTATCTTCAAGGTTTTTTAACCTATTTAAAAGTTCAAATAACTCATTTTCTTTAATCATGCTTTTCTCAAATTAAATTATTTTTTAACTTTTTTCATTGTTTTTTGATAATAATACATAAAACCAAGACCAGAAAGTCCAACTCCTGTAGCCCATCTATTAAATTTTCCAGGTAAATAAACCTGTGGCCAGGGTTTCATTCCTGATCCAAAAACAGTTTTGGGAATAAAAGTAGCTCCTCTACCATAATAGACTCTAGGAAAAGGTAAAATTAGACCTCCTAAATACTTCTTCCCTCCAATACGGATCCCTCCTTTTGGTGCTCTTCTTAACATTGAATAAACTGGCTTAGAATAATCAAATCTTCCCAATGACGTTTTCACAATTTGTGATGTTAAATGAGGGTTGGTTATTCTGAAAGCGTACCTAATCATTAGATTTTGTACCTGCTTAGTAGCAAATCCTAACAACTTTTTACCAAACCAACCTAATCCTTTTGCTATAAAAGGAAGTGGAATAAAATCTCCATAATGCCCAGGAGTAGCAGCACCATTAGCCAACCTTGATCCGTTTAATCCAGAACTTTGCCAAATACCAGGAGAAATTCTATCTGAAAAGGAAGGATTAAAAGGGTTATCTATTTTTTGAGTAGACCCTCCTAAATAACTTCCTAATAATTTATCTATAGCATCACTGTTTGAAGGCCCACCTAAATATGTTATTACATCATAATCATTACCTCCTTCAAAACTTACTTTAATATACTTGTATACTTTTTCTCAAAATACCATAGAGCTATAAAACCATGCTACAATATCATATGATATGGCTTTATTTCAATTATAAAATTTCTTTTTTTATCTCATTTATTTTTAATAGCAAATCTTTTTTGTAAGTATCAATATTTAAACCATTTATATCTGGAAAACCATGTGAAACTGCATCGAAATAATACGCTACTCTTGTAAGAAATGAATCATTACAAGTTTCTAAATAATTGTCAATATCACTAATTAAATCATTTGAAATATAATCTTCAGGTGGAGCAACATAAAAAGCTTCCCTATTATTGTCATTTAATAATGCTTTTTCTAATGCGGGTATATATATACTATAAAACTTAGCTTTATTCATCTTTTTTAAATTTATTACCATCTTCTTTTACCATCTGGCCCTATTTCCCATGGCCTATGATATTGTAAATTATTTCCTTTCCCTCTATCATAATGTAATAGTTTTTTATTTTTCCAAAACCATAGTCTTGATAATCTTGCTGTTTTACGAGATGCTCTACCTAATTTATGAAAATCTATTCTATTTTTCACACCATCCACCTAGACCACTACCAACCAGCTGGTTACCCTCTAAACATTAATGGTTTTATACCCAATGGCCTTATAACATTCCACCAATTGATATTGGAGATTTTTAACTTATTTATTGAATTTAAATCTAAAATTACAGGAAACATTTTTTACTTTCCACTTAACGTTGGATTATACGTTCTAATACTTTCTATATCAGGAAAGTTTAAACTAATACTCTTCCCTATCCAGACAACACTATCTTCAATTCCTTTGAAAAAGATAAATGAATTATTTAAATTTGTATAATCTTTCCATGATTTTCTAAAAAAACTACTATTAATCTTAATTTCATTCACCGATAGAATCATGGCAACATTTTCATACTCTTGCCATTCTTCAATAAAAAAATCTAAAAAACTTAAATCATTAGTTCTATGATACTTGGAATGATAAATTTTATCTTTGTACTCTTCATCTGAGAATAGTACACTTACGTTTTCGGGAATAATCTTAATACTTTCTTGAGTTTCATCAAATATTTTACTGGTGACTAAATAAAAATTCAACTTATTATATTGTGAAAAACAGGATACAAGTTTCCTAAACACAATTCTATCTTTCCAAACAGTAAAATCTATTGAATAAATAGATCTTAGGTTTGAGTTATGTTGATTGATTTCTCTCAAATATTAATTTAAATCTACAAACTCCTGTAAAAAAACATCAAAAAAAGAAGTATTGGAATAAGACTTTATCTCAAAGTATTTGAAATATTTTTTAATCTCTTCTTCATAATTCATCGACCATTGTCTATTATTTAATCTAAGATCTAAATCATCCTTAATCGATATCCAAAAACCGTAGTCCCTTTCTTTCATTTCATTTGCAACCCATAATCCCTTATTCAAAATATCTTCGGATATCGAGTTAAAATATTTAATAAGAATAGTCCTCATTTTATTATAATCATTCTTCTTTATTAAAAAAGAATACACTAAAGAACTGAACTCATCGATATTATCCATAGAAATAGAAAACAAGTAATGGTATTGATCTAATAATTCAATTAAAACATCAGTCTTGTCTTTCCTGTGGATTAATGCTAACTCCATAAAAAAATTATGTTCATACCCTTTTTTCAGCATATCATAAGACCAACTCAATAAATCATCTAAAGTCACAAGTTCTAACTCAAACGCTATTTTTAAAATATTAACTTTCATAATTATTAATAAGGAGCTTCATGAAAAATTTTCCAACTCCATGGATTAAATGTTATATCAAATTTCCTGTTACCTATAGAATGGTAAAACCTTATATTATTCCAACTTTGCACTTGAATTTTACCATTGGTTAATATTTCTTTTCTAAAAAAAGTAGCTCCCCTGTGACCAACATCTCTTTGCCCTATCCCTGGCCATCCTCTACTAGTAATTCTTGAATCAATTCTTGCTGTCTTATATATAAAATTACCTGTACTATATCTTAAATTAAAACTTCCAAAATTAATAGTTCTAATTAATTGTCCAGTTCCAAAACTGAAAGCCATCCCAGGTGCACTATGTCCTGCCGCATAAGACCAATCATATAGTGACATTTGAGACATAGTATCATAAGCTCTTCTTCCTGCGAATGCCCAAATATCATTCCCTCCAGATAAAGCAAAATCAGTAATAAAAGCTCCTGTATTATTTGCAAAATTAACAACCCCTTTTAATGTTGTCTCTTTAGGAGACTCAGCAAAAGAGACAAAATCATTACCCCTTTGAGATAATCCATCATTCCACCCATTTTTTATATTAAAATAAGCAGCTCCAATAATACCATATCCTGGAATACTTCCATCTCCCCCAAAAGCTAAAGATAACATTTTTAAAAAACCATTAGAAGAAGAATCAGATCCAACCCACATTAAACCTGGTTTAACTTTACTCCCTTTATACCATTCTAACTTATTAGATTTACTATTCCAATACCAATCATAAGGCTGATTGCCTCCCTCAGCTTTAGCTAAATCTTCTGCACTCATCCCAAAATTATAAATTATCCAATTTTCTCCTCTAGTTCTACCTAGCCCAAAGCCGGCAGCATCAGAATCGGCTCCGCTTGGATCAGCATAATATATTGGGTTATTATCAAAAGCATTATACGGTGATAAACCATGGTGTATAACTGGGTCTTGTACTACCCAACGTGCCAAAGCAGGATCATACGAACGCATATCCATTTCATACATATTGTACCCTAAACTTTCTTCAAATTCTTTGCCGTTATATTTATACTTTTGAGCTATGATATTTCCATTAGGAATATATACTCCATTATATCCTTTATGCTTTAAACCAAAGGGATAATAGTTGTTCTCTTCTATAATTTCAGAAGTTGAAATAGTACCGTTGTTATTTACATCAGTATATGATAAACGTACATTACCTAAATGGTCGTTGTATTGGTATACGTATTCAAATGATGAGATTGCTACACTACCGCTAGCAATCACAGGTTTTACATACCCTTCTGGTTGACTAAAAAATTGTAAAGAATACGTTAAAGTATTGTTTCCTCCTGGAGGTAAACCATTACTTATAGAACCTGAATACACATAATTACCAGCATATTGTGTAATTTTAGTAGTTGAAAAATCATTTACTGATTTTAACAGTTTATTTCCCATAGCATCATACACGTAATTAATTCTACCTCCTGAACCATTTGTAAATGTAATTTCAGTTGGTAAATTTAAATAGTTATATTTTATACTACCAATATCTTTATTTTTATCAGATATTAAGTTTCCACTACTATCATAAGTATAATCTAATTTGTAAGGTTTATCCTTAAAACCATAATTCTTGTTTCCATTATCAATAACTGCATTTAATTTATTACCTGCATCATACTCATAAATTAAATCATCCATATTACTAAAACTTACTGTGTTTTGCCAACCATTTCTACGAAGTGTTTTAATATTTCCGTTTAAATCATAGGTAATATTATTAACATTATAATTAGAGGTATGTGAACCAGTAGCTTCATACATTCTATTTAAATCATCATACGAAAACAAATACGATTTAGTGGATGAATCTTGGCTTAATGTACTCCATGAAACCTGAGAAATATTACCATTATACAATTTTTTAGTGGTGTCAGATACATCGTTATATTTTAAACTTAGGTTAAATAAATCGTTATCGGAATTTGAATCGCTATTTATGCTTTTAAGCCATCCTCGTATCGTATATTTATAGTCTACGCTTTGTAAATAATTAGTTTCTGATTTTCCTACTTTTTTATTTTCTACAACACCTAATTCATCATAGCTGTTTTTTGTTATGAGCTCTTCTTGTTGATTATTTATTTTTTGCTTTTGAGTAAGTACCCTTCCAGTATGATCATACGTAAATTTATTAACCACTGTTACTGTTGCTACACTTGAAGTATGTGTTTCAGTAGCTTCTATAACTTTACCAACAAAATCAAGATTAGATTTAATTACATCTGTAGTATTTAAATAATCGTTTTTACTTGCCACATAAATTGGACGTTCTTTATCATCATACCCAGTAACTGTAGTAATCCATTTTGTCTCTCCTAATACTTTTACTTTACTTCCAGTAGCTAATCCTTTTGTAGCATTAGAAATTGTTTTTCCATAAACGCTTGCAGGTATTGATAATCCGTTTTTATCAAAATTATAGTTATCAAAATAATTTACAGTATAAACATCTTGAGAGTTTATAGCTGTTGGAAAAGCCACATTGGTGTAACCAAACATACTTGTACCTCGTTCTTCTACTAATACTACATGGTTATCAATTGCATTTTGTATGTTAATTCTTGAATCGTTGCTTTTGTATACCCCCGTATAAACTTCTCTCCCAAATTTGTCAAATTTTATAAATGACCACTCTTTGTTAGTTTTTGCTCTTTGTAAAGGATTTTGAGTTAATACAGGTCTGTCTAATTTATCATATACAACGTATTCCCATCCTTTACCCGGATCTTTCTTTTCTACCAGTCTATTTTTATCATCATATTTATGAATATACCCTAAATCATTTAATTTTGAAGTGATTTCAGATAAATTAGAATTATGTACATTTACATTAGGAGAAAGTACAAATGTTAAATTTCCATATATATCATACACATAATATGTATCATGTTTTTGGGTATTATTGTAGGTTCTTTTTAAAACAATATTTCCTTTTTTATCTTTAAATTCTTCTGTTGTTTTATTAACACCATCTGATGTTTTCCAATTCTCATCTTTTGTTATTACTTTATATAATTGACCTGGTAAACACCAACTACCTCCTGTTAATGTAGGTGTGTTGTTTGTACTTAAATTAACTTTAAAAAGCTTTACTTCATTAGCTATATTTGTTTGATACTCAATTTTTGTTTCATGTCCGCTCCCTAAAGCCCATGAATTTCCTGGAGCTGCTTCTTTAAAAACTCTATTTAATGGTGAATTGTCAAATTGCTTTTCTGTAAAAGGATTTAATGTATTTTCATATTTAGGGGTGTTATAAAAATTTAATATTTTAGATTTTGCCGTAGCTTCAAAACCTCCTTTATTATTAGAAGAAACATACGGTAAGTATTCTTTTGCTTTTCTTCCAAAAGCATCGTATTCATAATGTTGTACAATATCTTTTTTCAAAGGGCTCTGTTTAATTGCTCTGTCTTGCAAAGCTCTTCCCAATCCGTCAAAATATTTAACACTTTCATTTACATCTTTATTGAATGAAACAACTCCAGTTGTAGTTGGTACTTGAAAAGTTTGAGTGAAAATATAATTTTCATTACTTAATTGAACTGGGGTATATGCATCTTCAATTATTTTTGCAGTAAAAACACTTCCGCTTTTTATCCATGTACCAGGTTTTAGTATTATTGATTTAGATGCGGTTAAAACCTCTGTACCTGTAACTGTGTAATTCTCTTTAACAATTGTTTCTGGAATAGTGGTCTGTGCAACTATACTAGTTGTTATAAGTAAACCTAAGTAAAAAAGGTATTTATTTAATTTTTTCATTTTTTAGCAATTTTATTAGTACGATGATTTGTTATGAACTAAAATACCATTAGCAAAAAAGTTATGGTTTTTACTTACTTTATCTAAATTATATGTCTTTTGAGTTTCTGAGAATAACTTCTGACTTACTAATTTAATTTCTTCTACCTTTTTCTTATTCGAATTATAAAGTAATACAAAATCACCTATTTCTATTTTCTTAACATTAAGCCCATATTTTATTTTTGTCATTTCAGGATTATATGAAGCCCAACCTTTTCCCTTTACATAATAAGGATGATCTAATGTATTTGTATTTGTTATGTTTTTTTCAAAAGTAAAAACAACAAGGTTAGTATGAATTGGTGACACTAAATTATTTATTACTCCAACCTCCGTTTTTTGTGTTTTAATATTATAAGTTAAAACTTTATCTCCTACAGAAACTTCTTCTATTAATTTTTGTTTTCCATCAGCCAACGTAATTTTTGTTCCTGCTACAAAACAAGAATTAATTTCAAATTCTGGTTGAATAACAACCGATTTACTTCGTATAACGAAATATCCACTTTCTATGTCAGTAACTTTTACACTTAAATTCACGGTCACAGGCCTTCCAGATGTATTTGTTAAGAGTCCTGCTGATTTTGGATATACAGGATCATCATACTTTAAAGGCGCACCAACACCTGATGTGTTATTTGGGATATACCATTGGTATGAAAAAATATCATAACTACCTCCTTGTGGAATATCTACCCAAAAATTATTTTGATTATTTGTAGTTGAAGCACCTTGAATTTCTCCTACAAAAAATGGTTCATTACAATGAGCAGCATACACCGTAATAGTTTTAGTTATTTGAGTATTATTATCATCCGTTACTTTTACTTGTAAGTTTCTACTCTCACCACATGGAATGTCTACAACATAATCATATTCGTCAGCTAAAACAGTAGTTGTTCCAACCAAACTCCATTGATATTTATAGTTTCCTTTTCCTCCTTTAACAAAAGCTGCAACTACCGTTTTATGATTAGTTGCCGATTGTTTTGAAGTATAAAAATCTGTAGGCCTTTTTTTAATTTCTAACTGTAAGTTCTCCTCATGGATATTTTCTGCTGTTGGCGACAACTTATAGTTATATGTATTTCTGCTTACAATATTATTATCTTTATCTTTAACAAGGTTTAATCTATGAAAAGTATCGTAGCTAAAATATTTTGTTTTCCCATTAGGGCTCGTTATTTCATTCGTTCCTTCAAGTGGTGTATGAATATAACTATACACCTGTGCATTAGGCAGTGCTGCTCTCAAACTATTTAATTTGATTTTTAACTCATTATTAGACAAATTTTGCAGTACATCCAAATTATTTATATTTAAAGCTACTAATACTTCAGATAAGTTAGCTCCTATAATTTCTGCAATTTTGTGTTGATAACGATACCCCCATAATACAGTTACATGTGTTCCATAATTATCTGAGTACTCAGTAAGGTTCCCTCTAATATCATAATTATGAAATTCTTTTTTTACTTTTAATGGAGCTATACCTCTTGAAGATTTTGTCGCTTTAGGTAAAATTTTATCATTCCCAAAATCTTCAAGAATAGTTTCTGATGTTGCTAATAAAGTATTATTTTCATAAACAAATGTTTTTACAGGAGTTAAAATATTTAACTCTTTTAATTTTAAAACATTTGGGTTCGACAATACTTCTAAATCAAAAGGGTATAAAGATTTTTCTTTAATGATTTCACCATCACCAATAATGTTTAATGACTCTTTTACAAAAGGTCTATTAACGTCATAAATATATTGTTTTTCGCTTTTTATTACCCCTTGAGAGGAATATTTTTTTTGGGTAGTTTTTTTTAAATTAAAAGATTCAGAGGGTAAAACACTTGTAAATTTAGCAAAACCTGTATTGGTTCCGGTTGAATATGCTAAATTAGGGTAAAATGTAATTATTCGTTGATCAATATTAAAACTGTTATATTCAAAGTATTTGTATTCATTCTCTTTACTTGTAATTAACACATTATTTTCATTGTATACTTTTGATGTTAACAACCTAGATCTTTTTACAGAATAGTCTCTGTATATATCAAGTAAATATCCTTTACCAATTGCGTCATTAAGCCAATTTGTATTAGAAGTATTTCCATGTAAACTATAAGTTGAAGGAGTAAAGTTAGGGTAATCAACTGCATTTGTATAAGTATTTATTGTATATCCATTATTTACTTCTCTACTTTTAACTCTAGAATAAGTTACGTAAGCTCCATTAGTTAACTCTAACTTAGTATTGGACACTTGTTTTGTTACTGGTTTGTATCCAAAATTATCCGTTTTTGCTCCCATAAATAACGGCAAATTAGTAATACTTCCTGATGATTTTCCATTTTCAAGAGTATACTCATACAATATCTTTTTTTGTAAAATTTGTTTATTATATAATTCTTGAGATTTTAAACGAAGTCCTCCACTATTGACTGTTGTTCCTTGAAAATTAAATGTATTCAATTCAAAATTAAATTTTGTAACCCCACCTGTTGGATATGTTATTTTAGATAATGATGCAGCCTTAGTATAATTAATATTGGGTACTTTACTTGCATTCCCTCCTGGTAACATAGTATATCCTGTAAAAGGGAACGGAATTATTGATTTTTTTCCTTGCCCTGCTTTATAATATGATTTAGGAAAATACTGCTTTTCATTGATACTACTAGTTCCATTATAATATCCCATAAAATCTTGATCTACAGAAAAACGTTTTGGCAACTTACCCGTATTATACTCAAAACTGTATCCAGGCATTACCTTTTTATCCTTATCAAGAAATTTTACACTATTTAAACGAAGTCGGTAACAATAATTATTAGAACAATTTTCAATTGAATTAAAATAATCATGCTCAAAAACAACTCCTTTTATAAAATTTCCTTGATTATTTCTAATTTCAATTTTTTTCAAAATCTTTCCTCCTCTAACATCTAAACGATTAGAGTCATAATAAAAATCAATTACTCCTTGAGGAAATACTATTTTTTTTAAAGTTTTTGTTTTACTAAAATCATGTTCATAATTAACTTGGCTAACGACATTAAATTTATCTAGAGTTCTTTCAATCCTCCTATTATTATCTACTATAAACGTGTTTTCATAAAAATACTCCACCCTTTTCTTGCTCATTGGACTCTTTATCGAAGATAAATGTACCAATCCTAAATCTTCTGTATCATCTTCTATAAAATAAGGATGTTTTCTAAAATTATTAAATAACTCTTCAGCTTGTTTGTCTGTTAAATTTTCAGACCATACAGGAAATATTAGATTATCTGTTAAAGGATACTTTGTACTATTTTGACTCCGGGAAATTTGAAAAGATTGATATGTTTCTCTTTCTTTAAAAGAATAAACAAACCCTTTATTAGACTTTATTTTAAACTTAAAATTATACTTATTAGATTCTTTATTATAAGGACTAGATAATTTACTAAATGCACTTTCTATTTTATTAACATTATTTGAAATTTCAAAAGCTTCTCCATTTTTCTTGTGAGTAAATTTTGTTGACAAACCAGGAGCCATTACATAAAAAAGATCCGGTCTACCATCTCTAAACCCCTCAATTACTGGTATATTACTCACTTCAAAAAGATGGCTTAGATACCCGTATTTAGTGTAAACATACCCTGGAGGACTTGGAACTATATCATTCTTTATAAATTTTGTTTTCAAATCATGAGTTCCAATTATTTCTTTTGAAATTAAACCAGATGCATTTAATGTCCAGTTAAGCCCTACTGAAGAAGCAGGAGCATCAACTTTTACCCCTCCTGTATCATAAGACAAAGAAATAGGAATTGATAATCCATCTAATTTTATGGTATAAATAGGGATTTTTACATCAATTTTCCCGGTAGACTCATTTACAGGTAAATAATTTGCATTTAAAAAAGTCGTTACTCCTGGAGATTTCATAGGCTTAAAATCCTGAGCATTAACTATCAAAACTGATAATAAAACAATATATAAAGTAAAAATGTTTTTTTTCATAAAATTTATTTTTTGGTAAATTGCTAATAGAGGTATAAACCTCTTATAGAAGAATTTTGTTTTTTTTAAAAAAACTTAATTATTTGAATTTTAGCTTTTTTTGTTACAAATATATATAAATATATTAAAGCAGAAAATCATTTAAAACATCTGCAATTTTACGATTATCTGACAACTGAGGTATTTTATTCTGTCCTCCAAATTTACCTATAGATTTCATGTACTCATGAAATCCGCCTTTTTTTACTTTTCTAATAACTAGTGGACGTAATATTTTTCCCTCAATTAGATCTTGATAATATATATTTTGTGCTTGCATAGAAGCATCAATCTTTAAAGATAATTCTTCAATATTGTTTGGTTCATTTTCAAATTCAATAAACCATTCATGATAAGGTAAGCCGTCCTCAGGGTTTATTTGCGGTGCTACCGTAAATTCACTAACATTTATATCGGTACCAATAATAGCTTCATTTAATGCTTTTTCTACTTCCTTTCCTATAACATGTTCTCCAAAAGCAGAAATAAAATGCTTAATACGTCCAGTTACCTTAATTCTATAAGGTTTTAGTGACGTAAACTCTACTGTATCTCCAATATTATACCCCCATAAACCGGCAGAAGTATTTAAAATGATTACATAATTAACTCCAATTTTTACATCTTTTAATGATATTCTTGTTGGACTATCTTCAAAAAATTCAGTGGCTGGAATAAATTCATAAAAAATTCCTGAATTTAACTGTAATAACATTCCTTTTTCCGTTTGAGAATCTTGATACGCTATAAATCCTTCTGATGCTGGATACAACTCTACATAATCTATTTTCTTCCCTATAAGCGCTTCAAACTTATTCTTATACGGTTCAAAATTCACTCCTCCATACACGAAAAAATTAAAATTCGGAAATATCTCAGAAATTGTTTTTCCTGTTTTATCAATTAGTTTTTCAAAATACATTTGAACCCATGATGGAATCCCACTAATTACCGTCATATCTTCCGGTAATGTTTCTTCAACCACTTTATCTACTTTTGTATCCCAATCTTCAATACAATTTGTTTCCCAACTTGGTAAACGATTTTTCAACAAGTAATTTGGCACATAATGTGCTGCTATACCACTTAAACGCCCCAATTTTACACCATTTTTATCTTCCAACACAGGGCTTCCCTGAAGAAATATCATTTTTCCATTAACAAAACTAGCATCTTTAGTTTCTGCTATATAAAATAACAATGCGTTACGTGCTGCCTTAATATGAGTTGGCATTGACTCTTTAGTTATAGGAATATACTTGGCTCCAGATGTTGTTCCAGATGTTTTTGCAAAATAAATAGGTTTACCTTTCCAAAGTACATTCTCTTCTCCTTCTACAATTCTATCAACATAACTCCGTAAACCTTCATAATCATTTACAGGCACACGTTTTTTAAAATCTTCATAAGTATTAATAGATATAAAATCATGATCTTTTCCAAAAGCCGTTTTACACCCTTCAGTTATTAAGTACTCAAATACTTTTTCTTGAGTTTGATGCGGATTATTAGCCCATTTATAAACTCGTTTTCTTACTTGCTTAGCAAAAGGTATTGCTAATTTTGATTTAATACTCATTTACTG
This sequence comes from Tenacibaculum halocynthiae, assembly GCF_964512825.1. Classification (NCBI taxonomy): domain Bacteria; kingdom Pseudomonadati; phylum Bacteroidota; class Flavobacteriia; order Flavobacteriales; family Flavobacteriaceae; genus Tenacibaculum; species Tenacibaculum halocynthiae. The sequence goes on from NZ_CAZELG010000016.1 coordinate 31,970, forward strand.
AAAATCTATATAATTTATTGGATTTACTGGGTACCCATTATTCCATAACTCAAAATGTAAATGCGGTCCTGTAGATAACTCACCTGTTGAACCTACATTTGCTATTACCTCACCTGATTTTACTATTTCTCCCTGTTCTTTTAACAATGTTCCATTGTGTTTATAAACAGAAATAAACTTATTAGTATGCTGTAACATAATTACATAACCAGTTTCAGCAGTCCACTCTGCTAAAATAACTGTACCATCAGCAATTGCCATAACAGGAGTACCAGTTTGAGCAACAATATCAACAGCAAAATGTTTTTCGTTAACATCAAATTCTTGAGACATGTTTCCTTTTAATGGAGAAAAGAATACGTTTTTTGCTCTATTTAAACCTCCTTCGGTTAAAGGAAATCTATCTTTACTTTCTACTTTTTCTCTAAAAACTGAATCTTTTTTAGTAGGCTGTAATAGTTTCTCATCTAAAACTACTCCCATTCCATCACTTATAATAGAGTCTATTTTTTCTGGTTCTATTTCTCCTGTTAAAACTGGCTTAATAGCTCTTGTATAATTCTCTAAAACTGTTAATTTTTGTTTTAATGAATCTGCCTTATAAATTAAACGGGTTGCTTTCTTTTTTAATGATGTTGAAGAATATCCCGGTATATATTCTCTTAATGAAGTAAAAGCTATTATTAGTGTTGTTAACATCACTAATAATATTGAAAACAAACCACCAAAAACAAATACATTTAATCTTGATAATTTTAAAGAAAATCGCTCTTGAAAAGTATCTTCATTTAAAATAACCAATCTGTATTTGTCTGTTAGCTTCTGTTTTAACTTTCCTTTTTTATGTTTTTTGGCCACAGTTAAGTAATATAGTAAGTTTGGATTTCAAATATACAACGAAAATTTTTCAATTCTTTTCTTACAGAAGTATTAAAATTTTGTTATAATCCTAATAAATATGCTACAGAAAACATAAATGTCCCTGTAGTTTTAAGGTTAGATTCTCCTTCTAAAGCTGATGGAAGATTTAAAATATACCCTGCTTCAAAATCAAATCCGGCATAGGAATATTGAAGAGGTAATAAAAACTGTGCATTCAATAACCCAAATTCATTGTTTTGTTTATACACAGTAAAAACTCGATCTCTAAAAGTAAAAGTTTGCGCTAATTGAATTGTTTGTTGAGCTACAATAAGTCGTAATTCTGGTCTAAATTTTAATTCATTTTTCTTTCCTTTCGTTAATGAAATTTCACCATAACTAGACGATACTATTTGAATAGAACTCTCACTTCCAAATAATAGACTTGTAGCTAATTCAGTTCCTAAAGTTCTTGATTTGTTGTCTAACTCTAAACTAAAATTTATTGCGTTCTTTAAAGGATTGTTGCTTGGTTCACTAAAAAAATACCTATCATAATAAGTTGACCACCTAAATTGTTTATTCTTACCAAATCGTTTCCCATAACCAACTGTTATTGAAGTATAATCCCACTTAGGTTCTAATTCATTGTAATAAACACCAGAAATTCCTGCAAAATACCCTTTCGAATGAATATAGTTTATTTGAGGAGTTATAGAAAATTGATCTATTCCAATATCTCTTCCAGAAAAATATGTTTTGTTATTATAATTAATTGAAAAATGTAAAAAATCTAAATTTTCAGATAATTTAAATAAGTCTTCAATAGTTTCATCATTAAATAAACTATCTAAGATTTCATCTTCTTCTGTTATTACATCTACTTCATTACTTTCATTTTGTTTTTCTTGAGCATATGATGCTATAACACTAAATAGTAACAAAAATTTTAAGCATAGTTTTTTCATGATAATTTAAAAATACAAAAAGTGGTTGAACTTTCAACCACTAAAATAAAACAAGTTTATAAAAATCTTATCAATTCCTTATTCTTCTTCTTTTCTCTCTATTTAAATTTTTTTTTATATTTTTTCTAACCATTTTCTTTTTATTCCCAACCCTTCGCTTTAATTGTTGTCGTTGCTTTGGTGTTAATGTTGCTCTAAACTTAGCTTTTACATTTTTTACACTCACATTATTTTGCTTTATAATTCTTTTTTGGAAAGAAGTAAGTGTATTTTTTAAAGCTATCTGTCTTTCTACTTTTGTTAAAGAACTATTTTTTAATATTGTTAATTGTTCTTGTGAAAGTGTTTCTTTAAACGCTTTCCTATGTTTTTTTATTAATTTTTTTTGAGTCTTTAATAACTCTTTTTGCTCTTCTGAAAGGTTTAACTCTCCTTGTAAATCTTGAGAATACACTTTAAACACACTTAAAAAAAGTGATATTAAAATAATTCCTATAACTTTCAAACTTCTCATCTTTTATCTTATTAAACTCTATTCTTTAGACCCTTATATTCTAAAAAAGTTGTAATCTATTCTACAAAAACTTCTTTTGTAAGTAATTCTTCATTTACATATTCATCTAACAAATCATCAATATCAGATTCTTCTTCTATAATAGATGCTATTAAAATGTCATTCTCTAATTCATAGCCTACATTATCAAAAGGATTATATACAACTAAAACAAATAATAATGCTATTACTGCAGCTGCAGACCAAATGTACATTTTCTTAGAAAGAAAAATGATTTTTCCTTTTTTATTTTGACCAATAGTTTCACTAAGTATTGAGTTTTTTGATTTTTCAAAATAACCGTCTGGCACACTTAGTCCTAAATCTTTTTTATGTATTTTTTCTGAATTCACATCTAATGTATTTCGATAGATAAAGTTATCACTTTGTACGCTCATTACAAACTATGCTTTAATTTTTTCTATATATTCAATAGTAGTAATGTTTTTTTCTATGTGTTTTACAACTGCATAATAATGCGTTTTAATTGTACTCTCACTAATTTTCAAAAGCTTAGATATTTCCCTAAACTTTAAATTATCATAATATTTCATCTGAAAAACTCTTTTTTGGTTTTCAGTTAATACACTTAATATTTCATGTAATTTTATTTGAGCTTGTTCCCCATCAAAAAACACATCACTTTTTAAATTACTTAAAAAAGCATCATCTACTTCTTGTAACGATGAAAAGCTTTTCTTTTTTTCTTTCTCTAAAAACCGAATAGATTCATTATATGCTATTCTATACATCCAAGTGTGCAAAGAACTTTCTTGTTTAAATTTTGATAAACTTTTATATACTCTTATAAAAGTATTTTGCAGAACATCATCTGCATTTTCATGAGTTCCTACTATTTTCCTTATATGCCAATACAATCTTTCCTGATACAAATCTAATAATTTTGTAAAAGCCCTATCTCTATACTTTTTACTTGATAGTTCTTTTATAAAGTTAGCTTCATTCATAGTACTTATAGAATAGTGTTGATTGTTAGACCCTTTAAAAGGAAAAAAGTTTTAATAAAATAGTTAATTTATTTTAAAAAGCCAAATTAAGTATCTCAATTTGGCTTTTAAACTGCTGCTATTTACGTTTTCTATTTTTCAACGTTATTTCTTTAACCCTTCCAGCTTCATCAGTAATTGTTGCTAAATTATCACAAGAACCATCACCAAAATCCAATACATATTTGCTAGTCCCTTTAGTTAATTCAACTACACCACTAACAATATATTTACATGCATATTCTCTTCTTAAGCTAGTTGTGATTTGTGCTTTTTTAGCATCACCATTTTTATTAACTGACTCCCAAAAACCTGAAATTAAAAACACATCATCTCCCCTATCTTTTGTATCAGCACCTGCTATTTTTTCTTTTACTTTTTCTCCTTTTTTAACAATAGTTTCTCCTGACTCTAATGTAATTGTAATATCAACGGTATGCGTTCTCTCAGGATTACCATTTGTATTTTCTTTTACTTTGGTTGCCGACATTCCTCCTTCAATAGCATTTCCATTAACTGAGAAGTTTTCAAATGATACGGTTTTAGAAAATGAATCATTTTCACGAACATATTCTATAATAATTTTCCCAGCAAAAACTCGCCCTTTTTTCCCTTCACAACCAGCTCCAAAATCTAAAGTTACTATTTTACCGTTTGTGGTATTTTCAACAGTTCTTTCTAAACAAGATGGATGATTACTAGTTGTTGTTGTTCCTCTTGACGCTAACTCACTTTCTACAGAATCATCTTCAATAACATCATCGACATCTGATGATATATCATCTGCTAAAACAACTTTTAATGCTTCTTCGGTTGTTAAATCATTATTTAATAGTTCTTCATTACTATTTGACTCACATGAAGTGAATACTAAAAGTCCTAAAAATGCAAGGTAACATAAATTTCTTTTTACAAATCTTAAAGTCATAATTACTAATTTTTAATGTTAATCAGTTCTTTGACCTAAGAAGTTTTAAAAAGTTTTAAAAAAAGTTTATTTTTTATAAAAATTCATCTCATCAATATACTTCCATACTTCATTAGAAAGGAGTGGACGTACTGATTTATCTAGCTTTATAGCATTTCGAATCATTGTAGAAGAAATTTGAACAATTGGAGCTTCTACCCTATTAATTTTTATATGATTATCAAATTGAGTCTCTATAATCCCTTCTGATATTCTAGGATAAACATAAACACTATAATCATCTAAAATAGCTTCATAGTTTTTCCACTTATGAAAACTTTTCAAATTATCCTCACCCATTATAATACTAAATGAGTGTGCTGGATATTTATCAGAAATATGAGTTAAAGTGTTAATTGTATAATTAGGTTGAGGCAAACTAAATTCAATATCAGACGGTTTAATTTTATCATACTCTTTAGTTGCCAAGTACACCATTTCTAAACGATGGTGATTATCTAAAAGTGAACTTTTTTTCTTAAAAGGATTATGAGGTGTTACCACCATCCATATTTCATCAAGGTCAGAGTTTTCAACCATATGGTTCGCTATAACCAAATGCCCCATGTGTATAGGGTTGAATGTTCCAAAATACAATCCTACTTTTTTACTCATAAATAAGTATATTAATGCTTAGTAGTTTTTTTTAAACCTAAAAACTCATCTACTAAATCTTCAGCATCTTGTAATGCTACTTCTAAATCGTAGTTTTTTATAATTTTATCAAACTGAGGTGCAGTTGCTAGTTCTACAGAAGCTTTTGCTACACGCATGTTAATTTTATCTTCACTTTCTTCACCTCTATTTTTTAAACGTCTAATAAGCTCATTAATATCTGGTGGTTTTACAAATACAGCTAATGTTTGTTCTGGAAATTTTTCTTTTATACGAAGTCCTCCTACAACATCTATATCAAAAATAACATGCTTTCCTTTTGCCCAAATACGTTCTACCTCTGTTTTAAGTGTTCCATAAAAGTTATCTCTATATACTTCTTCCCACTCTAAAAACTCTTCACTTTTAATTTTTTGTTTAAAATCTGCTAATGAAATGTAATAATAATCTACTCCATCTTTCTCATTACTTCTAGGTTCACGAGAGGTTGCTGAAATAGAAAATTCTAAATTAAACCTATCTTGAGCCAATAAATGACGTACAATTGTTGTTTTTCCTGATCCTGAAGGTGCTGAAAACACAAATAATTTACCTTGAAAATCTTTCACCATTTTTATAATACGTTTAAAATTTGCTCTTTAATTTTTTCTAACTCATCTTTCATTTGGATCACAATTTTTTGAATTGGTGCAAAATTCGCTTTAGATCCTGTAGTATTTATTTCTCTTCCAATTTCTTGAACAATAAAACCTAATTTTTTTCCATTAGAGTCAGCAGTAGCTAATTGTTGTAAAAAATAATCTAAATGATTTGCTAAACGCACTTTTTCTTCATTAATATCTAGCTTCTCTAAATAATAAATAAGTTCTTGTTCAAAACGATTTTCATCAACTTCTACCTTCAAATCAGTTAACGCTTTTTGTAATCTTTCTTTTACATGATCTATTCTATCACCATCTAGCTTTTTAACTTCTTCTAAAGCAGTTTTTATATTTTCAATTCTTTGTTGAAAATCTTCTTCTAATGATTTTGCTTCGTCTTTTCTATATTGAACAATTTCTTTTACAGCAACTTCAATATGAGTTTCTATTTGTTTCCATTCTTCAACATCTAATTCTTCTCTTTCAGTTTTTAATGCATCTGGCATTTTTATTGCCATTTGTAACAACTCTACATCATCACTTGAACCTGTTTGAACAATATTTCTTAATTGCTCCATATACTCTTTAACAACTCCTTTATTTACAGTTGTTGAAGTTTCATCAGCAGTCATTTCTACATAAATTGAAAAATCTACCTTTCCTCTAACCAAACTACTAGCTAACTTTTTTCTTACCGTTAACTCTTTTTCTTTGTAGTAAGATGGAATACGAGTATTTAAGTCTAAATTTTTACTGTTAAGCGATTTTATTTCAATAGTTACTTTCTTGGTAGGTAACTGCAATACGGATTTACCGTATCCTGTCATAGACTGTATCATATTTTCAATTTAATGAAGTGCAAAGATACACTTATTTATTAGTAGTTTTTGGCACTTGCTTTGTTACTAAAGCAACCCCTAAAAATATAAGTAACGTTGCTATTACTTTTACAACATTTAGGCTATCACTTCCTCTAAACAAAGCAAACATTGTAGCTAATACTGGCTGTAAATATATAAACACACTTACTGTTGTTGGTTTTAATGTTGTTAATGCAAAAAGGTTAAATAAATAAGTAATACAAGTTGAAAAAAATACAACATACCCAATTTTTAAATAAACCGATGTGTCCATTGCATTAAAATCAATATTCATTAACTCAGTAAATCCGAAAGGCAATACCATTATAAAACCGAAGAGATACAACCACCTAACAAAAATTATCGGATTGTATTTATTAATTAGTTTTTTTACTAGCACTAGGTACAAACCGTAAGAAGCTGCATTTATAAACACTAAAAAGTTGCCTAAAACCACATTACTTCCATGTTTACTAGATGTATTTCCATAAATTATTAGAATAACTGCTCCTATTAACCCTATAATAACTCCTAGTATTTTTATAGGTACTATCTTTTCTTTTATTAATATGGAAGAAAAAATTAGAACCAATATTGGCGCGGTTACCATTATTGCTGATGCACTAATAGGCGTTGTATAACTTAACCCTTTAAAAAAAGTTAACATATTTAAACAAACACCAAAAAAAGCTGCAACGGCTATTCTTTTATAATCTTCACGCTCAATTTTCTGTTGTTTAATAAACAAACTTGTTATCCAGAAAAAAATAGCTGCTCCTCCTATTCTTACTACTATAAAACCGTAAGGTAAAATATGTTTTGGCATTACCTCTTTAGCTATAGTAAAAGTTATTCCATAAATTAAAGCAGTTATAGAGAGAGCTATTAAAGCTAAAGTTCTTCCATTCATACGTAAAAATATAAAGTGCAAAATTGAGAATAAAATTCAACTTTCCACTTCTTTTTTATCTAAAATAACTTCAAAAAAAAGCACTACATAGTGTAGTGCTTTTTCCTTTGGTTGATTAACTTTTGATTAGTCCACTAAAGGTGGTATTCTTAACACTTGTCCAGGGTAAATTTTATCTGGATGTGATAACATTGGCTTGTTTGCTTCAAAGATAACTGGGTATTTCATAGCGTTTCCGTAAAATGTTTTCGCTATTTTCCCTAAAGTGTCACCACTAACAACAGTATGAAACTGTGCCATATCCTCTTCCTTAATCTCTTCAACTTCAGCAACAGTCATATTATCTTCAACAGATGCAATACCTTCAGTATTACCAACTACTAAAACTACTTTTTCTTTAGTTGCTAAATCAGCAGCTTCACCGTTTATTGTTGCTTTATCATCGTCAATATCTACTGATAAATCAGTTACAGATAATTCTAAAGCGTTAACAGCATCTACTAATTTCGAAGCTTTTTCAGCAGCTTCCTCTTCTGTTGTTTTTCCGATTCCAAAAACTTTAGCTCCGGCATTCTTAATAAATGAAAAAATTCCCATTCTTTTTTTGATTTTTTGTTAATTAATACTCATTTTCGTTTGACTAATATACAATTTTTATACCAAAAAAATAATATTAAAAAATTCATATCTATCTACAACTATATAACAAATAAATCAACTTTTGATAGCTATATAAGTTCTTATCAAAACAACTAAATAAGTTTTCTTTTTAATTTAATCATTTCAAAAAATCAATGCATAAAAAAAAGCCGTTAAAAACGACTTCTTATTTTTTTATCCCTTAAACGAATTCCAACCTTGAGCTTTTAATTCTATTTCTTGGTTTGCTCTTGTTACCAAATTCATACCTTGATTCTCCTCTGTAATATGACCTATAACACTTAAATTAGGATTCCCTTTTATTTTATCATAATCATCTATTGAAATTGTAAATAACAACTCATAATCTTCTCCACCACTTAGAGCTACCATAGTTGCATCAATTTCAAACTCTTCGCAAGTAGAAATTACTTGAGGGTCTAAAGGTAATTTCTCTTCATATAATTTACATCCCGTTTTACTTTGCGTACAAATATGCATTATTTCAGAAGATAGCCCGTCTGAAATATCAATCATAGATGTTGGTTTAACATCTAATTCTTTTAATAATTCAGGAATATCTTTACGAGCTTCTGGTTTTAATTGCCTTTCAATAATGTAGGTATAATTATCTAAATCAGGTTGATTCTCTGGATTTACTTGAAATACTTGTTTTTCTCTTTCTAAAACTTGTAATCCTAAATACGCACCACCTAAATCACCTGAAACAACTACTAGGTCAGTAGGCTTTGCTCCACTTCTATAAATTACATCTTCCTTATTTGCCTTACCTATTGCTGTGATTGACAGCAACATTCCTTTTGTAGATGAAGTTGTATCTCCTCCAATTAAATCAACATTATAAGTATTACAAGCTAATTGAATTCCAGCATATAATTCTTCTAAAGCTTCCAATGGAAATCTATTTGATATAGCTATAGATACTGTTATTTGCTCAGCTTCAGCATTCATTGCATATACATCAGATAAGTTAACCATTACTGCTTTATAGCCTAAATGCTTTAAAGGCATGTAACTTAAATCAAAATGAACTCCTTCGATTAATAAGTCAGTAGTTACTATTGTTTGTTTTTCAGATGAATCTATTACAGCTGCATCATCTCCAACACTTTTAATTGTTGTTTTATGGTATGATGAAAAGTGTTTTGTTAAATGTTTTATTAAGCCAAACTCACCTAGTTCAGACAACGACGTTTTTTCTTGATTTTTATCTTCTAACATCTTGCAAAGATACTACTACGAATGTAAACTAAACAAGAATTATACAACATCCTTTTTTAAGGTTTAATTTTTCTCTTAGGGTGTTTACTTACTTAATTGTTAAACTTATACACATAATCTTTATATATTTCATAAATTTGTCTTAATCCAAAAATTACATCATGATAAGAAAAATACTTTTTTTACTTTCTTCTATTATATTTTTCACAAGTGTTTCCTACTCGCAAACACCTTGTTCTAGTGGAAAAGCTGGCGATTACCCTTGTAAGGGTTTTGATTTACTATCAAACATTCCTGTATCAACTTTGGCTAACAGTAATAAAAGTGTTAATGGAAATGCCCCGGACGGAAGTGATATTTGGGGATGGACAGATTCTACTACCAACAAAGAGTATGCTATTGCAGCAATGACCAATAGTACAGCTTTTGTTGACGTTACTGACCCTGTTAATCCTATTTTTTTAGGAAGACTAGATTCTAATGCGAACAGTCATTACTGGAGAGATGTTAAAATATACAATAACCATGCTTTTATTGTTGCTGATAATGTTGGTAATCATGGAATGCAGGTTTTTGATTTAACTAAATTAAGAAACGTTACTACACCACAAAATTTTACCGCCGATAAAATTTATACTGGAGTAGGTAGTTGTCATAACATTGTTATTAATGAAGCAACAGCTGTTGCTTATTTAGTTGGTTGTAAAAGCACTAATGGTGGTGGACCAATTTTTGTAGATATTTCAGACCCTAAAAACCCTAAAGATTTAGGTAATTATACTGCAGATGGATATTCTCATGATGCTCAAGTTGTAACCTACAATGGACCAGACACACCATATAAAGGAAAAGAAATTTACATAGGTAGCAACGAAAATGAAGTGGTTATTTTAGATGTTACTGATAAAGCAAATGTGAAAAAAATTTCAAATATAGACTACCCACAAATTGGATATACTCATCAAGGTTGGTTTACTGATGATCACCGATTTTTTATTCTTGGTGATGAAACAGATGAAAAAGACCTTGGCATGAACACTAGAACTTTAATTTTTGACCTTCAAGATTTGGATGCTCCAAAATTATCTTCAACCTATCTTGGAGCTACAAAAGCTATTGACCATAACGGATACGTTAAAGGAAATGAATTTTATATGGCTAGCTATAGAGCTGGATTAAGAGTTTTTGATATTACCAATATAGCAGCTTCAACAAACTCAATGACTGAAACAGGATACTTTGACACCTATCCTGCTGATGATAATACAGCTTTTGACGGTGCTTGGAGCGTATACCCTTATTTTGCTAGTGGTAATATTATTATCAATGACATTAATAGAGGGCTTTTTGTTATTCGAAAAAGTGGAACGCTTTCTTCAAGTTCTGAAAACTTAAAAGAAAGTAGTTTTTCAATAAATCCAAACCCAACTAATACCTCTCCTATAATTACTGCTCAAAACAACACTATAAAATCAATTGAAGTATACAGTATTTTAGGAAAAAAAATATTTTCTAAGAAAAATATTAATCAAACAAAATTCGTTCTACCTATAAACCAAAATGCAAAAGGCATTTATCTTGTTAAAATAAACGGTAGAACATCAAAAAAACTAATTCTTAAATAACTGTAATTGGTAAAAAACATTTTTAAATATATTTTACTCTTCTTAGCTCTTCTAGGTTGTACTAAAGAAGGCATTACATTTAAATCTACTTCTTTTTTAGAACAATTAGATTTTGTAAAAACTATAGGAGGTTCTAAAAATGAAGTAGCAAAATCTGTAATTAAAACACCAGATGGAGGATATGCTATTTTAGGATACACTCAAAGTAACGACATAGATTTCTCTCAGAAAAACAATACCAGTTTTGATTATGCTGTGCTTAAATTTTCTTCAGATGATAAATTAGAATGGAAAAAAACATATGGGGGATCTAATGATGATAGAGGTGAAAAAATCATTTCTACTTCCGATGGAGGATATGCTATTTTAGGCTACACCAAAAGCAATGATATAGACATTACTAACAATGCTGGAGACAGAGATTTTTGGCTAGTAAAACTTAATCCAACTGGAACTATCATATGGCAAAAAACATTTGGATATATTGGCAAAGACATTGGCACTACTCTTATTGAAACCGATGATAATGGTTTTTTAATTGCTGGTGAATTAGACGTCACTTCTTCAGGAGGTTTAGGAAACTCTAAATCTTCTGCTATTCAACATGCTGGTGGTGACATGTGGGCTTTAAAGTTAAATAGTCTTGGTGCTATAGAATGGAGCAAATATTATGGCGGAACTTTTACTGATACACCACATGGAATAGTAAAAACAGATGATGGGTACATTATAGCTGGAATTTCTGACAGTAGTGATGTTGATATCACAAACAATAAAGGTTCTTATGACTTTTGGGTTATTAAAATTAACAAAAAAGGAAAACTTCTTTGGAATAAAAACTTTGGTGGTACAGAAATTGATGAAGCTAAAGCCATTGTTTCTACCAATGATAATAATTTTTTAATTGTTGGAAATACAAGAAGTACCGACAAGGATGTTACAAATAATAAAGGAGGAGCAGATCTTTGGGTTATTAAAATTAACTCAAATGGAGGTTTAGTATGGCAAAAGAATTTTGGTGGGAACAACTTTGATGTTGGAAATTCTATTAAAAAAATGAGCGATGGAAATTACTTACTTTCTGGTAGTTCAAGAAGCGCAGATAATGGTATTACTAATAAAGGACAAAACGATGCTTGGATTTTAAAAATCTCTCCTGATGGAAGCTTATTATGGCAAAAAACAATTGGAGGTACAGAAATAGATTTTTGCTATGATGTAGTTGAACTCAATAACGGAACTATTGTTGGAGTTGGCGAAAGCTCTAGTAACAATAATGATATAACAAACAACAAAGGTTTTTCTGACCTACTTATAATAAAATACAAATAAACCAATGAAAAATTACGCTATACTATTTTTATCTTTATTCCTTTTTTCTTGTAGTTCTGATAATGACGAACCAATTAAGGAAGTTTCTGTTGACCTTAAATTTACTCATAATTGGGGGGGAACTGATGTAACCAAAAGTGATTTTAATAAAATAGAATTCGAAAATTCAAAAGGCGTTAAACAAAGCATAGAACGTTTACGCTATTTGATTTCTAGAATTACACTTACTGATGGAAATAAAAAAGAAATTAATTTTGATGGATATAAGCTAGTAGATTTGGATGACTCTGACAACTTAACACATGCATTATCACAAAAAATATCTGAAGGAACCTATAATCTTTCTTTTACTTTTGGTTTTAATACTGAAGATAATAAAGATGGTGTATATAAAGATTTAAACACTGCTTCTTGGGAAGTTCCTGCTATGCTAAATGGTGGTTATCACTTTATGCAACTTGACGGGAAGTATTCAGATAAAGATGGAAATCCTCAACCATATAACTTTCATGCAATTCAAGCTTACGATCAAACAACAAAAGAAAGTAAAGACACCTTTTTTGTTGTTGAACTTGGTACTGTATCTATAAAAAACAATGCTACTATTACTATTAACATGGACATATCTCAATGGTTTAAAGTTCCAAATGAATGGGATTTAAATATTTTAAACGTAATGTTAATGGGTAATTTCGAAGCTCAAAAACAGATTTCTGACAACGGTCGAAATGTATTTAGTTTAGGAGGAGTTAGTCAATAAAATCAAATGAAGAAGCTAAGTATATTTCTTTTTATAATTTTTATAAGTTGTTCTTCAAAAAATGAAGAAGAAGAATATATTCCTAAACTTACAGAATTAGAAATACCAGAAATACTTAAACAAAAACTAATCGCTCCAGTAATTCCTTCAACAAACCCTTTAACTGAGGAAGGAATTGCTTTAGGTAAAAAATTATTTTTCGATAAACTTTTATCTAAAAACAACACACAATCTTGTGCCAGTTGTCATAATCCTCAAAAAGCATTTAGTGATGAAACTCGATTTAGTGATGGGGTAGATGGAGTATTCGGCAAGAGAAATTCTATGCCTTTATTTAATTTAGCGTGGAATTTTGATGATCGTTTTACTTGGGATGGAAAAGAGCTTAGTTTAGAAAGACAAGCCTTTGAACCTGTTAGAAACCCCATAGAAATGCATAGTATTTGGGCTGATGTTGAAAAAAAACTACAAAAACATCCTGAATATCCTATATTATTTAAACAAGCATTTGGAACTTCAAAAATTGATTCTACACTCGTAACTAAAGCAATTGCTCAATTTGAAAGAACATTAATCTCTGCGAACTCAAAGTTCGATAAACATCTACTTGGTAAAGCACAACTAACTCCAGAAGAATTAAATGGATTCAATGTTTTTATGGATGAAAATAAAGGAGATTGTTTTCACTGCCATGGAAGTAATAACAATCCACTTTGGACAGATAATAAATTTCATAACAATGGCCTTGATAATGTTTTTGCAGATTTAGGTTTCGGTAAAGTCACTGGAGACTCTAACGATAATGGTAAATTTAAAACTCCTTCACTAAGAAATTTAGCTTTTACTGCTCCATACATGCATGATGGAAGGTTTTCTACTTTAGAAGAAGTTATTAATCATTACTCAGAAGGCTTAAAATCATCGCCAACAATTGACCCTCTAATGAAAAAAGTAGATAAAGGAGGCGTTCAATTAACTGAAAAAGACAAAGCAGATTTAAAAGCTTTTTTATTATCCTTATCAGATTATGACTTCATAAATAACACCAAATTTCAAGAATAACTATTTAAAGTATCAACAAATTTTATAGTCTTATAAATGATATTAGTTTCAAAAAATGATAAAAATCATATTTTGTGATTATCTTTGCAGTTCATTTAGATTTAATCTACTTTAAATTATGATAAAAGTTTCAGACACAGCAAAAAAGAAAGTTGTTCAACTAATGACTGATGATGGCTTTGACGCTACTAGCGATTTTGTTAGGGTTGGCGTAAAAAGTGGAGGATGCTCAGGCTTATCATACGATTTAACTTTTGACAAAAAAGAACAAGAAGACGATAAAGTTTTTGAAGATAATAATGTAAAAATTATTGTTGATAAAAAAAGCTTTTTATACTTAGTTGGAACAACTTTAGAATACTCAGGGGGTTTAAATGGTAAAGGTTTTGTTTTTAACAATCCTAATGCCAATAGAACTTGTGGGTGTGGAGAAAGTTTCTCTTTATAAACTTATTGAAAACAGAACTTAGAACTGATGAGTAAATACACTGAAGACGATTTACGAGAAGAATTAAAAACCAAAGAATATGAATATGGTTTTTATACAGATATAGAAAGTGAAACCTTTGCAAAAGGGTTAAATGAAGAAGTGGTTCGTGCAATTTCTAAAAAGAAAAACGAACCAGAATGGATGACTGAATGGCGTTTAGAAGCCTTTAGAGTTTGGAAACAAATGGAAGAACCAGAATGGGCAAATGTTCATTATGAAAAACCAAACTTCCAAGAAATAGCATATTATTCAGCACCAAAAGAAAAACCAAAATTAAATAGTTTAGATGAGGTTGATCCAGAATTACTTGACACCTTTAAACGTTTAGGAATTTCTATTGATGAACAAAAGAAGTTAGCAAATGTTGCTGTTGACATAGTAATGGATTCTGTATCTGTTGCAACTACCTTCAAAGAAACTTTAGCTGAAAAAGGTATTATTTTCATGCCTATATCTGAAGCTATTCAAGAACATCCTGAATTAGTTAAAAAATATTTAGGAACAGTAGTACCAACTACAGATAATTTCTATGCAGCTTTAAATTCAGCTGTTTTCTCTGATGGCTCTTTTTGTTACATTCCAAAAGGGGTACGTTGTCCAATGGAGTTATCTACCTATTTCAGAATTAATGAAGGAGGTACTGGTCAATTCGAAAGAACTTTAGTTGTTGCTGACAAAGGAAGTTATGTTTCTTACCTAGAAGGATGTACCGCTCCAAGTAGAGATGAAAACCAATTGCATGCAGCCGTTGTTGAATTAATTTCAATGGATGATGCCGAAATAAAATATTCTACAGTTCAAAACTGGTATCCTGGTAATGCAGAAGGAAAAGGAGGAGTTTACAATTTTGTTACCAAAAGAGGTTTGTGTGAAACAAATGCAAAAATTTCTTGGACTCAGGTAGAAACAGGTTCTGCTGTAACATGGAAATACCCTAGTTGTATTCTTAAAGGAAACAACTCAGTAGGAGAGTTTTATTCAATTGCAGTAACTAACAATCATCAACAAGCCGATACTGGTACTAAGATGATTCATTTAGGAAAAAACACTAAATCTACAATTATATCTAAAGGTATTTCTGCAGGAAAATCTCAGAATAGCTATAGAGGTTTAGTTCAAATAAATTCTAGAGCTGAAAACGCACGTAATTTCTCTCAATGTGATTCTTTATTAATGGGTAATGAATGTGGTGCACATACATTCCCTTACATTGAAGTAAAAAACAAATCAGCTCAAATAGAACATGAAGCTACTACAAGTAAAATTGGAGAAGATCAATTGTTTTATTGTAACCAAAGAGGTATTGACACTGAAAAGGCAATCGCTTTAATTGTTAATGGATTTAGTAAAGAAGTTTTAAACAAACTTCCTATGGAATTTGCTGTTGAAGCTCAAAAATTATTAGAGATTTCACTAGAAGGAAGTGTTGGATAAATTCCAATAAAATTAATTCCACATAATATATTAATTGTAAAAATCACACGCTTGTGGTTTAAAAACCAAAAGCAAACAGCATAAATATTAAGATGTTAAAAATAGAAAATTTACACGCACAGATAGAGGATAAAGCTATTTTAAAAGGGCTAAATTTAGAAATAAAAGCTGGTGAAGTTCATGCTATAATGGGGCCAAATGGTGCTGGTAAAAGTACTTTTGCAAACATTGTTGCAGGTAAAGAAGAATATGACGTTACTAACGGAACTATTGAATTAAATGGTGAAGACATTAGCGAACTAGCTCCAGAAGAAAGAGCTCATAACGGTGTGTTTTTATCTTTTCAATATCCAGTAGAAATACCTGGTGTTACCGTAACTAATTTTATTAAAACAGCTATAAACGAATCTCGTAAAGCAAAAGGCTTAGAAGAAATGCCTGCTAAAGATATGCTTAAAATGATTCGTGAAAAATCTGAATTATTAGAAATAGACCGTAAATTTTTATCGCGCTCTTTAAACGAAGGTTTTTCTGGAGGAGAAAAGAAGCGTAATGAAATATTTCAAATGGCTATGTTAGAGCCTAAACTAGCTATTTTAGATGAAACTGATTCTGGTTTAGATATTGATGCTTTACGTATTGTAGCAAATGGTGTAAATAAATTAAAATCTAAAGACAATGCTGTAATTGTAATTACGCACTACCAACGTTTATTAGATTATATCGTACCAGATTTTGTACACGTTTTACACAATGGGAAAATTGTTAAATCTGGTGATGCTTCTTTAGCTTTAGAATTAGAAGCTAAAGGTTATGATTGGATTAAGGAAGAGGTAAATAGTTAAGAAGTTTAAAAGAATAACTTTTTAAACTTATACACTTTTAAACTAACAACAATGGAGTTGAAAGAAAAATTAATATCATCATATGTAGCTTTTGAAAACGGAATCAATATCAATTCTGATATTCATGATATTCGCACAAAAGCTTTACAAAACTTTGAAGACTTAGGCTTCCCTTCTAAAAAATTAGAAGCTTGGAAATACACATCTTTAAATTCAGTTTTAAAAGAAGACTATAGTCTTTTCCCAGATAATGACATAGCAATTGAATTAGCTGATGTAAAGAAGTATTTCATACATGAAATTGATAGCTATGCTGTTGTTTTTATAGATGGTAAATACAGTTCATTTTTATCAAACACAACTCATGATGGAATGGATATTTGTTTATTATCTGCTGCCTTTACAAAAAGTAAATACAAACCTATAATTGAAAATTATTTCAATAAAATAGCTAAGCAAGATAATTTAACATCTTTAAATACTGCTTTTGCTAACGAAGGAGCTTTTATACACATACCAAGAGGTGTTGAAGTTGAAAAACCTATTCAAATTATTAACTTTACCACTGGTAAAGAAAATGCAACTATGTTACAGCCTCGTAACTTAGTTGTTGTAGAAAATAATGCGCATGTTCAAATAATTGAACGCCATCAAAGTTTAACAGACAATGCAGTTTTAACAAATTCTGTTACTGAAATCTACACAGATGTTCATGCTACTGTAGATTACTACAAAATACAAAACGACAACATTAATGCTTCTTTAGTTGACAATACTTATATTGAGCAACAAAAAGAAAGCGTTTGTTCTGTTCACACATTTTCATTTGGAGGTAATATCACAAGAAATAATCTTAATTTTTACCAAAAGGGAGAGCGAATAGATTCTATATTAAAAGGAATTACAATTATAGAAGGAAAACAACATGTTGACCATCATACATTAGTTCATCATATAGAACCTAACTGTGAAAGTCATCAAGATTACAAAGGTATCTTTGGAGAGCGCTCAACTGGAGTTTTTAATGGAAAAGTTGTAGTAGAGAAGGAAGCTCAAAAAACGAATGCTTATCAACAAAACAACAATGTACTTATAAGTGATAAAGCTACCATTAATGCAAAACCTCAATTAGAAATATTTGCTGATGATGTAAAGTGTTCTCATGGATGTACTATAGGTCAACTTGATGACCAAGCATTATTTTACATGCAGCAAAGAGGGATTCCTAAAAAAGAAGCCCAAGCTTTATTAATGTATGCTTTTGCCAACACTGTTTTAGAAAGCGTAAAAATACCAGAAGTTAAAAAGAGAATTAACAAGCTTATTGCCAACAAACTAGGAGTTAACATAGGATTCGATTTATAATCAATTCTTTACTATTATAATAAAAAGAGCTCAGAAATATTTCTGAGCTCTTTTTTTTGTTAGACTGATTTATTTAATTCACTAATTTTTATTAGTTTTTATAAAACTCTTAGAATAAGAATGCTTAGTACTTTCTACCTCTAACACATAAAATCCTGCTTTTATTTCCTCTACAGATATAGATTTAGACAATGATCCTTTTTTAATAACTGCCCCAGTTAAGTTAACTATTCGATAAGAACCGTTTAATTTTCTTTCTGGTATAATTATATTCAATACGCTGTTAGAAGGATTAGGGTACACCATTAAGTCATCTATAACAACTGAAGTAGGTGTAAAAACTTCTACCGCATTTTCTACAGCATTTGTTCCAATACAGAAAGCTTTAGTATCTGTACTTGTAAACTGACCTCCTGATGCTAAAACAGTTCCAGAACTATTAGTTAGTTTATAAGATCCATTTCCATAACTACAACATATACCGTCTCCATAAGAATCTTTAAATATTAAACTATAACATCCATTAGGTAAAGTTTTATTTACAGTAATTTTCGAACCACTTGCTTGACTGTTATAATTATTACCAGAAGCAACAACAGTATTAGAACTATTAGTTATTTCCCAGCTTGTTTCAGAAGAATAATTATCAAAAGTTATCTCTAAACTTACAGTAGAGTTTCCACCTCCAGTACTTCCTGTTGAAACAGATAACTGATCGATAGCCATATCACCTTGCCAAGTTGTTCCTGTTACACCATTAAATCTTACTTGAACATCTTTACCTACATAACTATCTAAATTAACACTTGCTGTTTGCCATGAATTTCCTTGATTTCCTGATTTTTGCCAAACACTTGTCCAATTTACACCTTTATCAATACTTACTTCTACCTTTAAGTTACCCATAGCTGAAGTACCATACATATGATATTTAAATGATAAAGAAGCATTACTAGCTTGTTTTAAATCAAAACAAGGAGAAGTTATTATTGCTGACTTGTTTGAATAATTTGGAGAGGAAGATTCCATATATAAATAATAACTCCCTGCATTGGCTGAAGTTGGTCCTGTGTTGCTTGAAGGTGTTGATCCAGATCTAGTAGCCCAATTAAAATCGTCAGATGTACTTTGCTTCCAGTTCCCTATAGTGTTTTCAAAACTTTGATTGTAAGGAAATGAAGATACTGTATTACTACAACTACCACCTGGTGGATTTCCTCCACCACCATTATTATCAACTCCTTTAGCTGGCATATCAGAACCAATTGAACTAATTAAATTATCTGACCTTCCATAAGATCCATTAGGACAACCACCAGTGTTATGAATTGCTATCACTAAATTAGAATTATAATCTAAAACTGGAGATCCAGAACTTCCTCCTTCTGTATCTGCATAATATCTTACTTGTTGACCAGATCCAGAAGAACTTTCAAACACTCTAGAAAAACCATCAGGAGTAGCATCTCTATCAGACTTAACAGAAATCTCTTTTCTTCTTCCTCCTGGGTGTTGAGGGATATATATTCTATCTCCTTTTGAAGTAACAGCAGAACTTAAGCTTAAAAAACCATAAGTATTTGTAGGATTAACAGGTAACTTAACTAATGTATAATCAAGTGATGAATTTGTTTTTACAAATGTAGCTGAAGATGCCACTACATTAGACTGTGCATTTGTAGAACCTGAACATCCATCATATTGATAATTGAACATAAAATCTGTGTTTTGAGCATCAGAAGCAGATCCTATACAGTGATTGTTAGTCATTAAATGACCTTCATTACCTAATAACCATCCAGTACATAAAGAACTACCACCAATTAATAACCTACATACAGCTTTTGCCTTCTCATACATTTCAGTACCTTGATAACAAGAAATGCGTTCTTTATCGTCATTAGAACAGATAGATCTTCTTTGATTAGCCAATTTTTTCATTATTCTTTCTTCACTATAACCATAAGCTACTTTACTAATTTCAAATCCATTATGCTTACTTGCCTTTCCTGAAGAATACAACTTAACTTCTACTTTCTCATCAAACAATACTTTTGACCAAAAATCACTAATCATAGTCATATTATTATCTACAATTTTACCTTGTCCACCATAAATAATAGACTCTTTACTTTTACTACCTGTGATTTTTACATAATCTCCAGGAGCTAAATCGAAATTTTTAAAATAAATTTTGATGTAAGAAGAATTTTCTGAAAAGAATTCTTTTTTGTAAACTAATTCTTTTTCATTAATTTTTGATGCAGTTCTTTTAAATTTTTGATAACTTTTGGTGACTTTAATATCAGAATCGAACTCATCACCTATTTTAAATACCTTCTGGGCATTTAAATTTTTTGTACATAAAAGCACAGCAGTCAAAATGACTACTTTTAAAAAGTAATTTTTCATTTTTGAAGGGTTTATTTAGTTAATTAATCACGACTAAATTACTGATTATTAAAGTTTTTAACAAAAAAACGTTAATTTTTTACAATATTATTCTTAAAAAAAAGTTCTTATTGATTAATCACAAACCAATTATTTTCCATGAACCACCAGTATTTACCCAATTGCAACTCATTCTCACTTCATTAAATATTTCAAAAATTTTCTTTTAGCATCAGCATTATTATGTAGTGAAAAAGTCATTAATAATATTAAATTTCACTTTTTTTCGTGTAATTATTTTAATTATTTCCTTTAATTAATCGAATAAAGTTATCAATATAAAAAATCGTAAAATCGATTTTACTACTTACTCAAAAAATGGCTTTTATTTAAATTTGAAAAAGATTATTATTAGATTAATTTAAATAAAGTAATACTTCAAAAAACATTAACTCCTCCCCTTAAGTATTCTAAACTTAGATGATAAAGTATTAATTATCAAAACAATAATTCGTCACAAAAAAAAACAATATAAACCTCATTAACAACGATATACATAAAATTATTATACAGTACTTTAAATAGACCTTCCTGTATTATTAAAAGATAATACCGCTCCTAAAGGAACGTTAAAATTCAATATTTTAAGAACCATCATGTAATGAATTAAATTCTTATTCGTCCAAGGAACTATACAATTTATCAATAATCAAAAAATTATGCGAAAAACTATTATTATAATCTGCTTACTTTTTATAAATATACAAACACAAGCTCAAACTGATGTTTTTAATGCACTTTTAAAAACATATGTTGACAACAAGGGTAATGTTGATTACAAAGGACTACGTAAAAATCGTGCTCTTTTAGATATATACCTTAAACACTTAGATAACACAATACCAGGCAAGAGATGGTCTTCAAATAAAGCTAAAGCTTTTTGGATGAATGCTTACAATGCGTACACTATTAAATTAGTTTTAGATAGTTACCCTCTTAAAAAAATAACAGCAATTAAAAGACAAGGTAAAAATGCATGGAAGCTACCTATTGCTAAAGTTGGTAAAAAAGAATACACTTTAGATTATATTGAACATAAGATTTTACGTAGATGGCATGATGATGCAAGAGTACATGTTGGATTAAATGCAGCTTCAAAATCTGGACCATGTTTCCCTCCTTATGCTTTTACTGAAAAAAACATTAATGCTAAATTAGAAGCATTAATGAAAAAATTCATTAACGATTCAACCAAAAATAAAATCTCATTAAATAAAGTAGAAGTTTCCAAAGTTTTTGAATGGTATCAAGAAGATTTTACTTCAAAAAATAGCTTAGTAGATTATATCAATAAATACTCTAAAATAAAAGCTAATGACAATGCCGAAGTTGTTTATTTAAACTACAACTGGGATTTAAACGAAAAATAATGAAACAATAGACAACTCCCCTTTTAATTTTTCCCCTTAAAAAAAAGCGAAGCATAAAATAATATTTTATGCTTCGTTTATTTTTTAAATACTTCAATTAACTTCAACACTTTCTTCTATAAATAACTAACAACTTCAATAAAGTTATTTATTTTTCTATAGACAGTAAAATCATACGAAGTTCCATATAAGAATAACTTTTATCTAGTTTATCTTTAAGATCAGACAAGCTTTCAAATTCAGTATTTTCAATATCTTTAATTATTTTTTTATACTTTTCTAAGGAAATTAACTCTAAAACATCAACCTCTCCAGAAGGTATAAAACTAACCAAATGACTTTCTATGGTACCCACTGTTAAAGATCTTTCATTTGCTATCTCTTTTAAGGACATTCCAGATTTAAACAACTCAAAACTAATTTGTTTAGTTGACTTTTTATCTTCCTTTTTTTGTTCATTTAACTTATTTATACCATTCTCTTTACAGTATTCTTCTACAACCTCTAAAATTTCTTCCCCGTGTTTATTAACACGAATTTTCCCCATTCCATTTACCTTTAACAATTCTTTTTTAGTTCTTGGTAATGCATCGCAAATTGCATATAATGTTTCTTGCGTAAATACTTGAAAATGTGGAATACTTAAAGATTTAGAAATATTATCTCTTAATTCACGTAATTTTAAAGCCAAAATCGGGTCTCTTTTTGAAGAAAGTTTTTTCTTTTTAGTAGGTGCTGTTTTTTGCAATACAGCATTCGCCCTTACTTGTAAATACTCTTGTACTTTAAAACCCTTTGTCATTTTTTTTAACGCAAATAACTTTTCTTCAAGTTTTTCCTGTAAGGCATCAAACTGTTTAGAAAAATCTTTTTTTACTGCTTTATTATCAGATGAAAAAGAAATAGCATCTAATGGTGTTTGTATTTTATTATTTGTTTGCGTTAAAAAATAATCTACAGCTTTTATAAATCGTTCCTGAATAACTGTGCTATGTTCTGGTAAAACCTCATCATTAGACATTTGACTTAATTGATTTTTAAACCCATTGGAAACCTTCATTAAAGTAACTACCCCTTCATCTTTTATAACTTGCAAATAATCAATCACCTCACCTTTTATACTTGTTTTATTCTTATAAAAAATATCAATTAAACGAGTAACTGGATACAATAAATACTGATAATCGAACAATTCAGAAATTAAGTTTAATTGAAACTGTTTTTCAGATTCATTTAAAACTTGTTCATTCGGATGATTCTCTTCAATACTTTCATTGAATGAACTTACCGTTTTATCATTAATTATTGCATTACTAGAAATTTGTGTTTTTAATACCAATCCTTCTAAAGAAGTACATCTACTCAAAGCCACATAAGTTTGTCCATGAGCAAAAGAAGCTTCTGCGTCTATAACAGCTTTTTCAAACGTTAAACCTTGACTTTTATGAATAGTTATTGCCCAAGCTAGTCGAAGTGGAATTTGAGAAAAAGATCCCGCTATATCTTCTTTAATTTCTTTAGTATCTTCATTAATTGAATAATTAATATTTTCCCAAGTTTCTTTTTCGGTAATAATTTCATCTATCTCATTCCTACACTGTACTGTAACTGTTTCACTAGAAATATCAGTAACAATTCCTATTTTCCCATTAAAATATCTTTTTTCAGGTGAAGAGTCGTTTTTTATAAACATTACTTGAGCTCCAACTTTTAACTCTAACTTTTCACTATTAGGATACGAATTCTCATTAAACTTTCCAGAAACTTCAGCTTCAAAATAACTACTTCTTGTTTTTAATTCCTTTAATTCTGAATCATTAATTGAGTTCGCTCTTTTATTATGTGTTGTTAAGGTTATATATCCATCTTCTTTACTTGGAGAAAAGGTAGGATTATAATGTTCATTTAAAATACTAGCAGATTCTTTTGACAAAGAATCATTTCTAATCTCATTTAAAATTTTAATGAATTTCTCATTTTTTTGACGGTAAATATATTTTAACTCAATAGAAACTACATTTGCTTCTTGATATGCTTTACTACTAAAAAAATAAACAGTTTTATAATACTGCTGAAGCAAACTCCATTCATTTGGTTTTACTACCGGGGCCAACTGTTGTAAATCTCCAATCATTAAAACCTGAGCACCACCAAACACTTTATTTCTATTCTTATATCGACGCATTACTTGGTCTATTCCATCTAATAAATCAGCTCTAACCATACTAATTTCATCAATAACAACTAAATCTAACGATTTTATAATATCAATTTTAGTTTTCGAAAATTTACGTTGTTGATTGGAAGTATTTGTTATTTGATTTGGTAAAATAGGACCAAATGGCATTTGGAAAAAAGAATGAATAGTAACTCCTTTTGCATTGATTGCTGCAACACCAGTCGGAGCAACAATAACCATTCTTTTTAAGGATTCACTTTTAATTTTATGCAAAAAAGTAGTTTTTCCTGTACCAGCTTTTCCTGTAATAAAAAGATTCCTGTCTGTTTTCTCTATAAACTGTAAAGCAAGCTCTAGCTCTTTATTTTCAATCATTCTATAGGTTTATTCTACTTTAGTATTTTTCAATTTATTTTCTTAATACTCTACAATCAAATACTTTCAAATTAAAACTTTTTAAGCTTAAGTTATTTGTTATAAAATCATGATTTTTTAGTAATAATATCCAATGTAGCAAAATTTCATGAAATAAAAAATCCTACACAAACTGTGTAGGATTTTTTATATTTATGAAACCTAAAATCGGCTTACATTTCTAATGCTTTTGTAGGATTATTATCCATTAACAACTCTACTGGATTTTCTAAAGCTTCTTTAACAGCTACTAAGAAACCAACAGACTCACGTCCGTCAATAATTCTATGGTCATAAGATAATGCTACATACATAATTGGTTGAATTACAACCTCACCGTTAACAGCCATTGGGCGGTTTACAATATTATGCATTCCTAAAATTCCACTTTGAGGAGGATTAATAATTGGTGTAGATAACATAGATCCGAAAACACCTCCATTAGTAATAGTAAATGTTCCACCAGTCATCTCATCAACCGTAATTTGACCGTCACGAGCACGTAATGCTAAACGTTTTACTTCACTTTCAACACCTCTAAAAGATAAATTTTCTGCATTTCTTATTACAGGAACCATTAATCCTTTAGGACCAGAAACTGCAATAGATATATCTTGAAAATCGTGTTTAATTTGGAAATCACCATCAATCATTGAATTTACATCAGGATATAATTCTAAAGCTCTAACAACTGCTAAAGTAAAGAAAGACATAAACCCTAACCCAACTCCATGCTTTGCTTTAAAATCTTCTTTATACTGCTTACGTAAATCAAAAATTGGCTGCATGTTAATTTCGTTGAACGTAGTTAACATCGCTGTTTCACTTTTTACAGCTACTAAACGTTGCGCAACTTTTCTACGCAACATAGACATTTTTTTACGTTCAGTACCTCTTGAACCGTTTGCTGGTTGGGTTCCCATTGAAGGTACAGCTTTTACAGCATCTTCTTTAGTTACACGCCCATCTTTTCCTGTTCCTTTCACACTAGAAGCGCTAATTCCTTTTTCTGCTAATACTTTTTTAGCAGCTGGAGAAGCAGTACCTGTTGCATAGGTTTCTTTTTTAACTTCAACCTTAGGAGCTTCAGCCTTTGGTGCCTCCTCTTTTTTAGCTTCAGTAGAAGACCCTCCTTCTGGTTTAGCTGCGCTCATATCAATAAGACATACTACAGCCCCAACCTCAACAGCATCACCTTCTTCAGCTTTTAAAGTAATAATTCCACTTTCTTCCGCAGGTAACTCTAATGTTGCTTTATCAGAATCAACTTCGGCAATTGGTTGATCTTTTTCAACATAATCACCATCTTCAACTAACCAAGTTGCTATTTCTACTTCTGTAATTGATTCCCCCGGAGAAGGAACTTTCATTTCTAAAACACTCATGTTTTTTATTTTTATTCTGAAATACTTTCTTTCTTAATTTAATCGAAAACCTTATCTAAAACTCTTTGGTGACGACGTTTGTAACGTGCACTTGAACCTGCAGCAGGTGCAGAATGATAGTCTCTAGACGCACACTCTAATTTTGCTAATTCAAAACGCTCTAACATATACCCCCAAGAACCCATATTTTTTGGTTCTTCTTGTGCCCAAACATAACGCTCAACATTTGGATATCTATCCATCACTTTTTTAATCTGATCATTATGTAATGGGAATAGTTGCTCTATTCTAACTAAAGCAACATCTTCTCTATTTAGTTCTTCACGTTCAGCTAATAAATCATAATAGAATTTCCCTGAACAAAACACCATTTTTCTCACTTTAGAAGTATCAACAGTATCATCTATTACTTCTTGAAAAGTTCCATTTGCTAATTCTTCAATTGTATTTACAGCTTTAGGTAAACGCAATAAACTTTTTGGTGTGAAAACAACCAAAGGTTTTCTAAAATCACGTTTCATCTGACGACGTAAAATATGATAAATATTAGCAGGTGTAGAACAATTTGCTACAGTCCAGTTATCTATTGCTGACGACTGTAAGAAACGTTCAATTCTTGCAGAAGAATGCTCAGGTCCTTGACCTTCATAGCCATGAGGTAATAACATTACCAATCCGTTTTGCAATTTCCATTTATCTTCAGCAGAAGATATATATTGATCAAACACTATTTGTGCACCGTTAGCAAAATCACCAAATTGAGCTTCCCAGATAGTTAACGTATTTGGAGCTGCCATTGCATATCCATAGTCAAAACCTAAAACTCCATATTCAGATAAGTGAGAGTTAAAAATAGTCATCTCACCTTTATTATTAGGATTTGTGTTTAATAAATTAACACGTTCTAAAGTTTCTTCATCTCGCATAATAGCGTGACGATGAGAGAATGTTCCTCTTTCTACATCTTCTCCTGAAATTCTAATATTATACCCTTCTTCTAATAAAGTTCCGTAAGCTAGGTTTTCTGCAGTTCCCCAGTCTAATGAATTATCTTCAAAGACCATTTTTTCACGTCCTTTTAAAATACGTTCAGCTTTACGCACAAACTTATGTCCAGTTGGTGTAGTCGAAATTACTTTTGCAATTCCTTTTAAAGCCTCTACAGAATACGAAGTATCTACAGGTTGAAGCATATCTTGTAATTGCTTACGAACAAAACCATCCCATACTTCAGGCATGAATTCTTGAATCTTAGAAGTAGTTTTCTTTTTAGACTCAGTAAATTCAGCTTCTAAATGAGATTTAAATTCATCAGTTATCTGTTTTACGTAGTCAGAAGAAATACTACCTTCTTCAATTAATTTTGCAGCATAAATTTCTTTTGCATTTTTATGCTTTGAAATTGCTTTATATAATTTAGGTTGAGTAAAACGTGGTTCATCTCCTTCGTTATGACCATATTTACGATATCCTAATAAATCAATATAAATATCTTTTTTAAATTTAGTTCTGTACTCAACAGCCATTTCCATAGCATGACAAACAGCTTCTGCATCATCAGCATTTACATGTAATACTGGAGACAACGTTACTTTAGCAACATCTGTACAATAAGTACTTGAACGAGCGTCTAAGTAATTGGTTGTAAATCCAACCTGGTTATTTACTACAACATGAATTGTTCCCCCTGTTTTATAACCGTTCAAATTCATCATTTGACCAACTTCATACACTATACCTTGACCTGCAATTGCGGCATCACCATGAACTAATATTGGTAAAATTTTACCATTATCTCCTTTATAATCTAAATCAACTTTTGCACGAACAATTCCTTCAGCAACCGCATCTACGGTTTCTAAATGTGATGGATTTGGAACCAAATTCATCTTCATTTTTTGTCCGCCTTTATATTCTTTACTTAATGTTAATCCTAAATGATACTTAACATCTCCATCAATATCTTGGTCTTCAAAATCTTTACCTTCAAATTCGCTAAATAAATCACGAACAGGTTTCTTAAATATATTAACCAATGTATTTAAACGACCACGGTGTGCCATACCTAAAACACACTCTTCTACTCCATATTTTTCAGCAGCATCACGAAGTGCTACACTTATACCTGGAATTAATGTTTCACCTCCTTCAACAGAAAAACGTTTTTGCCCAACATATTTTGTTTGTAAAAAACTTTCAAATGTAGAAGCTTGATTTAGTTTAGTAAGAATATATTTTTTCCCTTCTAAATCATACATAGGGTGATTATCGTTTTTATTTAAACGACTTTGCCACCATTTTAATTCTTCAGGGTTTCTTAAATACATATACTCTACCCCAATACTATCACAATAAATTGCTTTAAGGTGAGAGATTATTTGTGATAAAGGACTTGGCCCCATACCTAAAATATCTCCAGCATTAAACACTGTTGATAAGTCTGATTTATTTAAACCAAAATTCTCTAAGTCTAGGCTAGGTTCATACTTTCTTCTTTCTCTAACTGGATTTGTTTTAGTAAACAAATGCCCGCGAGTACGGTATCCATTTATTAAATCAATTACCAAAAATTCTTTACGTACTTCTTCAGGAATTTCAATTGAATTTTCTTCGTCTGTTAACGAATAATCTTCATTTGCCAAATCATATCCTTGAAAAAAACTTCTCCAACTTGGTTCTACCGCATCAGGGTTTTTTTGATATTGTTCGTACAAATCACCTATAAAACCTGTATGTACTGCGTTTAAGAACGAAAACTTGTCCATATTTTTTGTTATACTTTTCTTTATATAAGAATAATGACCACAAAAATACAACTTTTAAGAAAAACAAGGTTTTTTTTTATTCTTAATTTCTGATACTTTTTTGCACAAGCTAATATATTTTGAAAGAATTTTATTCAAAAAAACGTTTAATAACGATTTGATTTTCAAATAGTATTCATTCTTATTTATTTTTTTATCACTTTTTATTTGCAGATATTAAAAAAACACTTAAATTTGCACTCGCATTTTAAGATTTATATCATCTTAAATTCCTCCTTAGCTCAGTTGGTTAGAGCATCTGACTGTTAATCAGAGGGCCCTTGGTTCGAGTCCAAGAGGAGGAGCAGAAGGCAACTTGGAAGCCGATAATTTCCAAATTTTACATAGATTGTTCTATATGAACATTCCTCCTTAGCTCAGTTGGTTAGAGCATCTGACTGTTAATCAGAGGGCCCTTGGTTCGAGTCCAAGAGGAGGAGCAAAAAAAAGACTTTACAAATTGTAAAGTCTTTTTTGTTTCTATCTAATCTATCTATATCGCAATAATTATGCGAATGCTTTTTCTTGTAAAAAAAGTTTTTCTTGTAAATACTTTAATGCTTCAACTTTAGATTCTGTATCAATAACTACGGAAACATTATTATCATTTTTACCAAGAGATATCATTTTAACAGGTATATGTTTTAGTATATCAAATATTTTATGTGTTTTTTCATCATCAATTATAGAATTCCCGACAATACAAATAATAGTATTTAATGAATCAATATTAACCTCAGCATGAACCTCAATTTCGTTAACAATTTCTACAAGATTACTTGTATCATCAATAGTTAATGATATTGACTCTTCTGAAGTAATTACAACTCCTATAGAAGTTTTATGTTTATCAAAAATCTCAAATATCTCTTTTAAAAAACCATGTCCACCTAAAGCAACTTTAGGTTCAATTTTAACTATGGTTATTTTATCTTTTCCAGAAATAGCCTTTACACCTTTTGTATAAGCATCACTAGATATAACTGTTCCAGTTTTACTAGGCATAAATGTATTCTTTAATATTACTGGAATATCTTTTCCTGCCAAAGGTAAAACAGTTTTTGGGTGTAATATTTTTGCACCAAAATGTGCCAATTTAGATGCTTCTGCATATGACAAATAAGGCACTGACTCTGTATTATTAACATATCTAGGATCATTATTATGAAGCCCATCTATATCTGTCCAAATTTCTATTTCTTCTGCATCTATTGCTGCGCCTATAATTGTTGCCGAATAATCACTCCCTCCTCTCTTAAGATCTGTTATAATTCCATTTTCATCTCTACAAATAAAACCTTGTGTGATATATACTTCAGATTTAGGTAAATGCTCTAATACTGATTTTAATGTGTCTGAAACCTTTTCTATATTAGGTTTATCTATAGAATCAACCAGCATAAAATCCTTTGCTTTTAATAATGTATTTGGTACTCCTGAAACATTTAAGTACTCAGAAAATATTTGAGTTAAAAGCGCTTCCCCATAAGTTATTATTTTAGATTTTAAAGATTCTGAATATTGCTGCTTAGTCAATTCTGAAATTTCTTTAATCATATTAGAAATTTCTTTTTTTAGCTTTTCCTTTACTTCATTATCAACAATTAAAGAATGTATAACATCAATATGTTTTCCTTCTAAATTATATAAATATTCCTTTATACGTATTGTATTGTTATTTTTAACATCCTCTACAATAGAAACTAATTGGTTTGTAACTCCAGACATTGCAGAACAAACAACAATTATTTCTTCATTCTTTTTTTCAAGGATGTCTTTTACTTGAGACAAACTTTCAATTGATCCTAGTGAAGTTCCTCCGAATTTTAATACTTTCATTTGGTTAAGTTTATAGCATTACTATTTACTGAACACTTTTAAATTTATGAGTAATTCAAAAGGTTCAATACGTTATTTTAAATAAATTTATTTGTAATTAAATCACAGACAGCTGCTTACTTTTTTCAACAGCATAACATAATTTTTGAACAATAGCTTTAGGGTGTTTGAAAATAAAAAAATGATCACCGTGTAATACTTCAAAACTACATGGACCAGAAGTTACTTTTCCCCATGCTTTCATTTCTGTAATCGTTGTTTTATTCTTTCCCTCTCCTATTTCTTCTGTACCTAAACATACTTGAATAGGTATCATAAATGGTAAGCTCCCCGTTTTATATTTATAATTTTCTATTGATTTAAAATCAGATTTTAAGATTGGGTAATACAAATTTAATAAGCTTTCGTTTGCTAAAATTTCTTTTGGCAAACCACCCATTTCATTTACTTCTTTCCAAAATATTTTTTCAGAGAGTTGAGATTTTTTATTTACAATTTTGTCGTATTCTGGAGCTCCTCTTCCCGTAAAAAACAAACTATTAGGTAATTTAAATTTTTCCTCTC
The DNA here is from genome assembly GCF_964512825.1 of Tenacibaculum halocynthiae. NCBI lineage: Bacteria > Pseudomonadati > Bacteroidota > Flavobacteriia > Flavobacteriales > Flavobacteriaceae > Tenacibaculum > Tenacibaculum halocynthiae. Next base: position 63,152 of record NZ_CAZELG010000016.1, read on the forward strand.
TTGCTTTTTTAAGCAATTCATATCCTAATAATGTTCCCATACTATGTCCGTAAATAATATATTCACTCCCGCCTACAACTGATATTAATTGAACAAAAAGATCCTCAGCCATTTCATTTATTGTTTCAATGAATTCCTCAGTAAATCGCTCACCTCTTCCGGGTAACTCTAATGTTACCCATTCAATATCTTTTGGTACATATTCTTGAATTGCTCTGTAACAATATTTATTCCCCCCTGCATATGGCAAGGCTATTATTTTAGTTTTAGTTGTTGTTAAAGCTTGTTCCATTTTTAAATAATTACTTATCCTTAGCCTAGTACTACATTTTGAGCTTCAAACTTATTTTTAAAGAACATTATCAACTCCTCAGCTTTCATTTCTTTTGAGATTTCGTCTTTAAGAAAAAAACGAGCTATCTCTAATTGATCATCTTCTGGATTATTTTTAATATGCTTACAAAGTTTATCTATTTGTGTAGCATGCAAAAAGTTCCATGTAATTGAAATACTATCAGATACACTAGTTACATCATGAAACCAACCTGAAGGAAAAAGTATAATCTCCCCTGGTGATAATACATCTTCATAATCAGGTGTTATATTAGAAAAATTTGGAAACTTTATATGATCTGGATTTTTAACATCAACAAATGCTCCTTTACTCATCACATCCTGTTCCTTTTTAGGACTGTATAAAAATATTTCTTTTTGCCCGTGAAATTGACACAAAACAGCATTACTCACAAATGGATCCTTATGCAATCTTGTTCTAGAGCCTTTTCCTGAGATAAACAATCCTTTATATGGGTATCCATACTCATTAATAGTTCTTTTTTCAGCATTTTTATTACTTGGAATCACCAATGATGTATCTGGTATAAAATAAGGTTGACTCCATGCATTTTTTAATCTATCAAAAACACTATCTGACCAATAAAACTCAACTTCTTTTAGTTTTGTATACCATCTCATGTACTGCTTTGCCGGCCCATCAGCTTCACTTCTAAAAAAGTTAGTATTGATATACTTTTCTAATGACTGTACAGTTTGTAAATCAAATAAGTCATTATATACCTGAACTTTCTCATCACCAAATTCCTTTATAAGATATTCTGGTGTAAATTTTTCCATATCCCAGTTTTCCATACCATCAGTCACAATAACTGGTGTATTTTCTACGATATAGTTTTCAATAAAACTTTCTTCTGATATACTTTTTACTCTAGGTACTTTCATTTTTTCTTTTTTGATTAGATATAATTTATTAAACAACTGATTATAAGAAGTATTAGATTAACTAACATAATTTAAATATGATTTATAAAGTGGAAAAATAATTTTCTCTGGAACTTTAAGTCCAAGACCTGCATATGTTAATGCATTGTAATACACATTTTTAAGAGGCGCTCCTTTCCATAAAGTAGCCACTCCTTTTCTTGCACTTTTTGAAGTATGCCAATCAATATTAAATGATACCGATTGACTTAATCCATGTACCTGATGAAGCATTCCTGAAGGCATAAAAAGAATATCTCCAGGCTCTAATATTGCCTCCATTATCTTAACCCCTTTTGCCTGAGGGAACTTTTCATAATCTGGATTTTGAGGATCAAATTTTGCCCATCTCCATCCTTCCATATAGCAATCCTTTTTTTGGTTTGCTTCTATCAATATAAATTTCTTTCTACCTGCAACCTGGAAGAATAAATTATTTGTCAATAGCGTATCAAAATGCAATGGAGTTAAACTACCTGTTGACCCCATAAAAAATTGAATATAGTTTTGCCATTTAGACCAGTACCATTTAGGTAATAGTTCTTTAGGAAAAGGATTTATATCAGATAAATACTCTGGAAACATGTAAAAAAAAGGAAGGTCATGTAAATACCCTGGCTTTGTTGCCTTCAACCCCATTTTAAGGTTTTGCTCATACTCCTCTAGCTGCTCCACATAAGAACTAAGCTGCATTTTTTCTTTTTTACCTTCACTTATATCTCCTACTTTTATAGCTACTTCTTGCTCTTTTCCTTTTGATTTAAAGTATTCGGAATCCCAATTCAGAGCTTTCCATTTATTTGTCATTCCTCTTATTACTACAGGCTTATTTTTATTTACATATTCCTTATAAAAAATACTTCTATTCATACTTTTTTCAATAGGAATGTGTTGAAAAGACTTTAGTTTTTTTAATTCTTCTATCTTATCCATTATTATTTAATTATTTAGTTATTTGTCTTTTTAATCTAAAGTGTTAGCGAATGCTACTTCTTTTTCTTTATCTATATTTTGGTTCTCTTTTTTTATTTTGTCTTCATTGTTCTTTTGACTACTCTTATCCATCTCTATATCATACATTAGATCTAGATTTTTTATTGACTTTGTTCTACTAAACCATAGTGAAATCAAAAAGAGCAAAACTCCAGAGACAGTAAAAACAATTATAATAGCTAGTGTAACACTGGTTCCTGGAAAATAATTAACTACTGTTTTTGGAAAAGCTGTAACCATATTTTTTAAAGTATCTACTAATACTCCAGATAATAAAAAAGCTAATGGACCAGCTGCACCAACTAATAACTCTTCAAAACCTCCTAATCTTCCAATTAATTTTACAGGGGCAATTGCTAAATAAAATGCTTCATTTATAACATCTGAAATTGTAAATAGTATAATTATTGACATTCCTAATATTGCTAAACCATATGTATTCACGCTTGTCCATAAACAAGCTATAAGAATTCCAGCAAAAATATTGGCGAACATAATTTTTTGAATAGGCTTTTTAAATTTCTTTACTCCTCCCATTATTAAGGCACCTACAATCATACCTAAACTTACTATTGTCATTATCGTTGAAACAGCATATTCATCGGCAAAATCTAATATTAAAGGAGTGAACAATACTTGTACTAAACCAATTAAAAAATGAATAATAAAAAAGAACGCTAGTAACTTAATAAGTCCTTGTCGCTCAACCAAGAAACCTTTCACTAGCTTCCAGTCGTTTTTCATATTAAATTTTTCTTCTGTTTTTTCAACAACCACAAACTGTATCATAAAAAAAACAAGTATAGCTACAGAAAAAGTAACGATATCTATCAAAAAAACTTTATCCATTCCCATTAGCCTATACAATGCAGGAGCAGCCATAGGAACCCCAACATTTATTAAACCAAATAAACCTAGTGATATTCCTTGAGCATTTACTAATTTACTTTTAGGTACTAAAGCTGTAGTAGCAACATAGAAAGCAGTAAAAACAAACATACTTGCAATAGAGCCTATACCAGAAACTATCATAATATGCCAAGGTTTCAGCTCTCCACTGTTATATAATAACATCAATATAAGAGTACCAATACCAGCTACTACCTGCCCATAAATAATCATTTTCTTTTTACTCCACCTATCAACTAAACTACCTATAAATGGAGCTAACAAAACTGCTGGAGCTTCTTCAAAAAACCAAATAAATGAATAGGATGTAATTGACGGGTTTGGTTGTTTAAGCACCCAAACACCTAAACAAAAATCAGTTAATTCAGTACCTAATAATGAAAACATTATTAGGCCTAAATACAAGAAATATTTTTTCATTATTTAAAAAATCAGAAAGAATTAGTAAAAAACAATTTTGCTTTTTTAATTAAGCAGTTACAAATTCTTTTACAGAAAGTTGCTTCATGTGAGTTGCTATCGATTGAACATGCGGTTCTTCTAACATCGTTCCATGATCACCAGGAACCGAAAATACCGTTACCTCTCTATCCATGAATTTTTGCCAGCCAAGTTCTCCTTCTATGCCTTCTTCTATAGTTTTAAATACATACACAGGCACATCTCTCTTTTCTATATCCTTAGGAATATAATTAGATAAGTTATTCGCTATAAAAACATTAACTCTACCTCGCATTTGCTCTTCAATAGCCTCTAAGTTTGGAGACTCTTTAGCCAAATCAAAAACAATTTCTAATTGTTCTTCTTTTGTTTTTCCCCTTAACATTTTACTATCAACTTCAATATTAGTATCAAATAACCCGTTTATTTCCTCTACTAAAAAGTGTGCTACTTGATTAAACGCTTTATCATCTAATTCATCTTCCTCAATAAAATCTGGTGCTACAGCTTCAAATACAAACAACTCTTCTACTTCAAACCCATTACGATATAATTGTTGCATCATCTCATAAATAATATCACCTCCAAAAGAATATCCTGCTAAACGATACGGCCCTTCAGGATCAACAGTTTGCATTTCATTTATAAACAAAGTAGCAAGTTCCTCTACAGTTTCTATGTAAGGCGTTTTCCCATCTAAACCAGGGCATTGAAATCCATACAAAGGCTGTTCATTACCTAATTGTTTTGACAACTTAGAATATCCCATCGAGTCTCCTCCAGCTGGTGGTGCACAAAATATTGGTTTCATTGTTCCTTCTTTTTGTAAAGCCACTAAAACATCTTTTTTAAACTCAACGTCGGTTGCATAATATTCACGCAAAGAAGCTATACTTGGATATTCAAATATATGTGCAATCGTTATTTCTCTTGGTAATACATCATTCATCCTAACTACCATTTGAATTGCTAGTATTGAATGCCCGCCAAGTTCAAAAAAACTATCATTGATCCCAACTTTTTCAACTTCTAATAATTCTTGCCAAATAACTATTAATTTTTCTTCTATTTCATTTCTTGGTCCTTCATCATCAATTGCAGAAACAGAAGAAACTATTGGTTCTGGTAACTCTTTTTTATCAATTTTACCATTTTTAGTTAATGGCATTTCATTTAAATTTACCCAAACTTGTGGAACCATATAATCAGGAAGCTTGGTTTTTAAATAATTCTGTATTGATAGTCTATCAAAATCCCCTTCAGTTACAACATAACTAACTAATCTATTATTACCTAAAGAATCTGGCTTAGCTATAACGCAACAACTGTTAACTGTAGGTTCTTGTGATAATATATTTTCTATTTCTCCTAACTCAATACGATATCCTCTAATTTTTATTTGATCGTCTTGTCTTCCTAAAAACTCTATGGTTCCATCTGGTAACCACCTTCCTAAATCACCAGTTTTATATACTTTACTTTCTGACTTTATAAAAGGATTTTCAATAAAGCTTTTTACTGTTCTTTCTTTATCATTAATATAACCTTGTCCAACTCCAATACCTCCTACCCATATTTCACCAACAACTCCTAAAGCACATAAATTACTTGAAGTATCCACAATATACAACTGCATATTTGCTACAGGTTTACCTATTGAAACAATTCCTTCACTAGGTAATTCTCTCATAATATGTAAACTTACATCATCAGCAGCTTCAGCTGGGCCATAAGCATTTACAACTGCTACAGATGGATAATACTCAAACCACTTAGATAATAATGAATACTGAACAGCTTCACCTGTTACTAAGAAATATTTTAATTTTTCTAGCTTCTTTTCTGAATTAGCATTTAACAACTCAGAAACATATGAAGGTACTAATTGAAGTATGCTAACATTTTCATTGTATAATGACTCTTGTAATATGAATGGATCAGATATTTGACGCTCACTATACACTTCTATTTTACCTCCACATAACAAACCACTTAACATTTGCCAAACAGAAATATCAAAAGTAAATGGTGCTGTAAATGCAACTACACTAGTAGCATCCATTTCTAATTCATCTATCATAAGAAGTAAATGATTTAACATTCCTTGTTGCGTAATCATTGCTCCTTTGGGTTTTCCTGTACTTCCAGATGTATAAATGACATATCCTAATGAAGATGGCTTGCTTTTTACTTTTAGCGGTACTTGAGGTTGACTTTGGTATATTTTATCACTTTCTGATAGCATTACCATGTTTATTTTATTCGACAACTCACCAATAGCATCCTTTCCTTTCTCATCTACCAATATTACATTGCATTGAGCGTCTTCAAATATATGCTCTATTCGTGCCTCAGGAAAATCTGGTTTCATTGGTACGTATGCTCCTTTAGCTTTTAAGATTCCTAATATACCTATCAGCATATTTTCAGAACGATCTAAACATATTCCTACTAAATCATTTTCTTTAACCCCTATACTTTCTAAGTAATATCCTAATTGATTGGTTTCTTGATCTAACTCTTTATATGTAATTTTCTTTTCTCCAAAAGAAACCGCTATAGAGTTTGGCGCTTTTTGAACCTGTTCCTCAAAGAGCTCAACAAATGTTTTATCTAAAGGATAATTTACATGCGTATCATTAAAAATATGTAATAATTGATGCTCTTCTTCTTTTGTTAAAAAAGACAATTTCTTTACCTCTTGATCAGCACCAGTAATTATATTTTTCAACAACTCTTGATAATGAAGCAAAAAGCGATTAATTGTTTCTTCTTTAAACAAATCAGTGCAATACTCCATATCTAACGACAATCCTAATTCATTTTCTTCTATTGTTAAATTTAAATCAAACTGTGATGTATTCGCTTCGTATTCATATGGTGAAAAAGTTATTCCTTCTAGTTCTATTTCTTCTTTTTCTTCCGGAGTATTTTGAAGTGTAAACAACACTTGGAATATTGGACTCATACTCATATCTCTATCATCAACAACACGATCTACAACCTTTTCAAAAGGTGTTTGCTGATGCTCATAACCCTCTAAAGTTGTTTCTTTAACTCTAGATAAAATTTCTGTAAAAATCAAAGCTCCTTTTAAATCAGTTCTTAATGCTAATGTATTTGCAAAAAAGCCAATCATATCTTCCACATCAGACTGTGTTCTATTGGCTATTGTTGTTCCAATACAAATATCTTCTTGACCGCTGTACCTAGATAGTAAAACTTTAAATCCTGCCAGCAATGTCATAAATAAAGTAACATCCTCTTTTTTACTAAAATCAACTAAAGCTTTTGTTAAATCTTTATCTAACTCATACTGAATTGCAGTTCCTTCTTTACTTTGTATTGATGGTCGTATATAATCCGTTGGTAATATTAAAGGTATAATATCTTTTAATTTATTTCCCCAATATGACAATTGAGTATCTAAAATTTCTCCTTCAATATATTTTCGTTCCCAAAGAGCATAATCTGAATATTGAATTTTCAACTTTGGTAATACTGGCTCTTCTTTGATTTGTAGCATTTTATATGTGCTCATAAATTCTGACACTAAAACACCTTGAGACCATCCATCACTAGCAATATGATGAATTACACAAGCTAGAACATAATTATTATCTCCAAGATTATATAGACAGGCACGAAGCATAAAATCTTCCGATAAATTAAATGGTTCTTCTAAAAATGAAGTTATTACTTCCTCTTCATTTTTTTCATCTAATAAATGTGTGATTAAATTCCATTTTTCTGATTCTAAAAATTGTTGATAGCCAACACCTTCTTTAGCATATATTACCGCTCTTAAAACCTCGTGTCTTTCAATAACAGTTTTTAATGATTTTTCAATATTCTCTATACTCAATTTTCCTTTTAATCTAAGTACTATAGGTATATGATATTCAGTACTTCCTTGTAACTGATCTAAAAACCATAAACGTTCTTGGCTAAATGATAATGGTATATCGTTTGTTTTTTCTTGAACTACTAATGCTGGTAAGAGTGTTTTTGATGATTCAGCTAAATGAATACTTAAATTAGCAATAGTTGTATGTTCAAAAATAGCTTTGATTTTTACTTCTAATTTTAATTCACTACGAATCATAGAAACTAATCGTGTTGCCAATAATGAATGACCACCTAGCTCAAAAAAGTTATTGTGTATTCCTATTTTATCTACTTCTAATAACTCTTCCCATATTTTAACAAGTTTTACTTCAATCTCATTTCTTGGAGCCACGTATTCTTGTTGAGATATACCAGATAATTCGATTTTCTCTAAACTCTTTTTATCAATTTTACCATTACTTGTTAATGGCATTTTTTCTAAACTTACCCAAGTTGTTGGAACCATATATTCAGGAAGCTTTGTTTTTAAATAAGTTTCTATTTCCTCATTCTCAACAAGACCTTCTTTTACTATATAACCTACCAGCCTTTTAGTACCTTCAGTATCACTAACAGCTAATACACAATTGTTCTTAATTACAGAATGCATTGATAAAACTGCCTCTATCTCTCCTAATTCTATACGATACCCTCTAACTTTAACCTGATCATCAGTTCTACCAAAAAATTCTATATTTCCATCTGGTAACCACTTTGCTAAATCTCCTGTTCTATATATACGTTCTCCTTTAACAAAAGGATTAGCTATAAATTTTTCTTCTGTTAATTCTTCTCTATTAATATAGCCTCGTGCTAATCCTGCTCCTCCAATACATAATTCTCCAACAACACCCTTTGGAAGTAATTGTTGAGTATCACTTAAAATATAAGCACTTGTGTTTCCTATAGGCTTACCAATAGGAATTTTATCTGTAAAATCATCTTGAAAAGTAGTAGCACATATACTTGTTTCTGTTGGTCCATAGGCATTAATATATTTTCCTCCCTCATTTACAAATTCAAGTGCTTCATCAAGTGGAGCTTGCTCCCCTGCTGTTATTAACACTTCTAAAGAACGTAAAGAATCAATAGGCATTAGCTTTACAAAAGCAGGAGGTAATGTTGCTATAGTTATATTATTTTCACTTAAATAATTTGCAAAATAATCTAAATCAGATTTTTTGTCTTCTTCAATAATAAACAACTTTGCCCCACTTAAAAGTGGTAAGAATATTTCCCAAATTGATGCATCAAAAGATGAACTAGCAAACTGCAAACAATGAGTTTTCTCATTAATATTTAAAGCGTCAATTTGTGTATAAACAGTATTCACAATACCCTTATGCTCAATCATAACACCCTTTGGATTCCCTGTAGAACCTGATGTATAAATTACATATGCTAAAGATTTTTTTGTTATTTCTATTTCTGGTGCACTTGAAAGGTAATTTGCTTTTTCTTCTTTAAAGAGATCCAAAAACTCTTTATCAATAACTATGGTACTTTTACTATCTTTTTCAATATATGAAATACGTTCTTGTGGGTAATTAGGGTCAATAGGTAGGTAAGCTGCTCCTGTTTTCAAAACAGCCAAAAAACTTATGATAAGATCATTACTTCTTTCTAATTTTACTACAATTAAATCTTCTAAAGCAACTTTATGTTTAGATAAAATATAATTAGCCAATCTATTAGATTCTTCATCTAATTGTTTATAAGTCAATGAAACTCCTTCAAATATAATCGCTTCTTTATCTGGTGTTCTACCTACATTCTCTCTAAACAAATCAACTAATGTCTTCTCTTTAGGAGAATCAACTGAAGTATTATTAAAATTAATTTTTAATTCATTTTTTTCTGCAGTAGTTAATATGGATAATTTATTTATGCTTTGATTTTTATTTGTAATAATACTCCTTAACAATTCTTGGTAATGAACCAACATGCTTTTAATAGTTTCCTCTTTAAAAAGCGCTGTACAATACCCCATACTCAAAATAATATCTGAAGCTTGTTCTTCAACATTTAATGTAATATCAAATTGCGAAGTAACTTCTTTATACTCATAATCAGAAACAGATAATTCTTCTAGTTTTATTTCTGAGTCTTGAGGTGTATTTTGTAAAATAAATAGAACTTGAAATAATGGAGACATACTCATATCTCTTGTATCAACTACTCTATCTACTACTTTTTCAAAAGAAGCTAGTTGATTATCATACCCTTCTAAAGTTGTACTTTTTACTGCCTTTAATACTTCCTTAAAACTAGGATTATTATTCAAATCAGTACGAAGTGCTAAAGTATTTACAAAGAACCCAATCATTCCTTCTAACTCTGATTGTGTTCTGTTAGCTATTGGTGTACCAACACAGACATCTTCTTGTCCACTATATTTTGATAATAAAACCTTAAAAGCAGCGAGTAATACCATAAACAATGTAACCCCTTCTTCTTTACACAACTCTTTTACTGCTTTGCTTACTTCTTTATCTAACTTAAAATCGACACTATAACCTTCAGTACTTTGAATAGAAGGCCTTGGATAATCTGTAGGCAATGACAAAGATGTTATTCCTTTTAACTTTTCTTCCCAATAAGTTAATTGTTTATCTAATACAGCTCCTTCTATATATTCACGTTGCCACACTGCATAATCTGCATATTGCAATTCTAGACTTTGTAATTCAGTATTTCTATTTAATTTTAACGAATTGTATATTTCTTCAAATTCAGTTATTAAAATACCTTCTGACCAACCATCACTTGCAATATGATGAAACACCATCGCTAACAAACATTGATCGTCTTCTAAATGGTAAATCTTAGCCCTTAGCATATAATCATTTTCCAAATCAAAAGGAGACTCCATAAAATTGGAAATTGTTTTTTCAACACTTTCTTTTTCTAATTTACCTTCAGGTAAATACCAATTCTCGGAAGAAATAACCTCCTGAAATCCAATACCATTTTCGGATTTTATAACAGTACGTAATACTTCATGACGCTCTATAATTGTTTTTAACGTCATTTCTAAAATAGAAGCATCTATTTTTCCTTTTAACTTTAATACAACTGGCATATGATATTCTACACTACCTTGCAATTGATCTAAGAACCATAATCGCTCTTGACTAAATGATAATGGAATTCGTCCTTCTTTTCTATGAGAAACAATAACTGGTAATAATACACCCTCAGATTTTTTTGACAAGTGTATTCCTAAGTCATTTATAGTTGAATAAACAAAAACATCTTTTATCGCTATTTCAAGTTCCAATTCTCTACGAATTGTTGACACTAAACGTGTAGCCAATAAAGAATGCCCTCCTAATTCAAAGAAATTATCATAAACTCCTACTTGTGAAACTCCTAATAATTCTTGCCAAATATTCACCAAGTGTTCTTCTAACTCATTACGTGGAGAAACATAATTATTTATTTGAATTGATCGTTCTCCTGAAAATTCTGATTCATATATTGATAACAACTTCTTTACATCTACCTTATCACTTAAGTTCTGAGGAAACTCTTCTACTATACAATATTGTGATGGATGCATATATGTTGGTAATTCAGACTTACTCAACTCATGCAACAACTCTGTTATTGAACCCTCATCATGATTTAAACCTATAGTACTTAATACCACAAAGCATAATAACAATTCTTTATCAGCTTCATCTTTATAAACTAAAACATGAATATCCTCTATTGATTCTGGCTTTCTTAATACAGAAGCGATTCCTTCTAACTCTACTCGATGTCCTCGTATTTTTACTTGATGATCTTCTCGTCCTAAAAAC